>JBGSKT010000639.1:0-8396 GCA_041741075.1 Lysobacterales bacterium | reverse complement strand
TCCAGCCGGCCAGGGCCAGCCAGGCGGCCAGTGCCAGCCACGACCAGTGCAGGTCGGGCCGCGGCCGCGCAAGGAACCAATGCGCGACCACTACCCCGGCGACGAAAATCGACAGCGAGCCGGGCAGGCTGTTGAGCGGCGCCAGCACTTCGAGTTTGTTGTCGCCCGGATGGCCAAGGATCACCGCCCAGCGCCAGCCGATACTGAGCAGCAGGCCAAGTACCAGCAGGGCCACCGCGCCGATCCGACCGAGCAGCCAGACCAGCGCGGGCAGGATCAGATAAAAAGACAGCTCTACCGGCAGGGTCCACCAGACACCGTTCAAGGGACGAACGTACAGCGGCGGCAGGTCGAAGCCGAGGCTGATTTGCCCAAACCACCAGCCGATACCCTGGCCGACCGGAAGCAGACCGTCGGGCAACCAGGGCAGCAGCAGGCTCAGCACCGCCAGTTGCAGCCAGGCCGCCGGATAGATGCGGGCGGCGCGGCGCAGGGTGTAGGCGCCGAACGACTGCCCGGGCCGGGCCAGCCACTGGCCACCGAGCAGGAATCCGGACAGGGCAAAAAACAGCGCCACGCCAACCCAGCCGAACACGACCACGAAGTTCAGCAGGAAGCCGCCGACGAAGGCGCCCAGGTGATGGGTCAGCGCCGGTCCGAAAGCCGGAAAGGTGGCCGATAAATGGAACAGCACCACCCAGCCCGCGGCCAGGCCGCGCAGACCGTGCAGTGCAGGGTAGGCGAGTGGCGCAGGCGCCGCGGCGGAGGCGTCAGCCAAGCGTGGCCAGCCATTCGTCGTCGGAACCCTCGTTGATGCCATCGAACAGGTAGGTGCTGAGGTAGCGCTCGCCGGTGTCGGGCAGCATGGCCAGGATCACATCGCCGGTACTGGCCGCCTGGGCGACCCGGAGCGCGGCGGCAAAGGTGCCGCCCGAGGAGATGCCGCAGAAGATGCCTTCCTTCACGGCCAGCAGGCGGGCGTGGTCGCGGGCCTCGGCTTCGCTCACCCGCAGCAGTTGATCGGCGACCGCCGGGTTCAGCACACCGGGAATGAAATCGGGCGTCCAGCCCTGGATCTTGTGTGGCTTCCATTCCTGGCCGGCGACCAGGGCGGCCTGTTCCGGCTCGGCCAGCACGATGCGCGTGTCGGGCCGGGCCAGCTTGAGCATTTCGCCGACGCCGGTCAGGGTGCCGCCGGTACCCCAACCGGTGACGAACCAGTCCAGCCGGCGGCCGGCGAAGTCGCTCAGTATCTCGGGGCCGGTGCTATTGCGGTGGAACGCCGGGTTGGCCAGATTCTCGAATTGGTCGGCCAGAAAGGCATGGTGCTTTTCGGCGAAGGCGCGCGCCCGCGCGGCCATGCCACTGCCGCGTTCGGCGGCCGGGGTCAGCACTACTTTGGCGCCAAAGGCGCGCATCAGCTTGCGCCGCTCGACCGAGAAAGTCTCCGACATGAACGCCACGAATGGATAGCCGCGTGCGGCGCAGACCATGGCCAGCGCGATCCCGGTATTGCCCGAGGTGGCCTCGACCACCCATTGCCCGGGCCGGATCGCGCCGCGCTGCTCGGCGTCGAGGATCAGCGCCAGGGCCAGACGGTCCTTGACCGAGGACATCGGATTGAACGCTTCGAGCTTGACGTAGATGCTCACCCCTGGCGGCGCCAGCCGGTTGATGCGCACGATCGGCGTGCGGCCGATGGTGTCGAGAATGCTGTTGTGGATCATGGCGTGCTCCGCAGTGTGCAGCCCTGATTCTATGCCAGAGCGAGCGTTCCTGCCGGGCTTGCGTGGATCAAGCCGGCTACCGGCGGAAGGTATCGAACAATGGTTACGGCGAGCGTCCGCGCAGCCGGTTATGATTCGGTGTCCAGACTGCCGGGGTAGCCATGCTCCCACGTTCGCATAAATTGACCGAATCGCTGAGTCGGCGTCGCCAGGATGCCAGCGTGGCCTGGCATTTTTTCCGGCAATGGCTGAAGGCACCGTTGACCACGGCCGCAGTTTCACCAAGCAGCCGCGAGCTGGCCGAGGCGATGGTGCGCGAATTGCCGGAACACGCCGCGCGCGTGGTCGAGTTGGGCGGCGGCACCGGCGTGTTCACCGAAGCCCTGCTCGCGCGCGGGATCGATCCGGCCGGATTGCTGGTGTTCGAATTCAACGAGGCACTGCACCAGCATCTGCGTGCGCGCTTCCCGGAGGTGCGGGTGGTCTGCGCCGATGCCCGCAGCCTGCTCGCGGTGTTGAAAAAAGAACACTTTGCCGGTCTCGGTAAGGTCGACGCGATCATCAGCGGTCTCGGGCTGTTGTCGATGAACGCCGACATGCAGCGTGAATTCCTGGTGCCGGCGTTCGCGGCGCTGGCGCCGGAAGGGCGTTTCATCCAGTTCACCTATGGGCCGACCAATCCGGTCAAGACCGTGGTCATGCGCGAACTCGGCCTGCATGCAAGGCGCAGCGGCTTCGCCCTGCGCAATCTGCCACCGGCCACGGTCTATGTGCTCAGCCGTTCGGTCAGCCGCGGCATCAAGCCGGTGGCGGTCGGCCGCTCGGTGCGGCGTGGGGGATAGCTGTCGGGGGGGGGCTGGGGCTGGGGGCTAGGGGCTAGGGAAAAGCGAGTGTTTTGGGAGCGACGGAACGTCGCGACTGTCGCCGGGATCAGCCGTTGCTCCCACAAAATCCGATTCCCGATTCCCGATAAATCAACTGACCCGGCGGCGCAGGTAGTTGAGCAGGTCGATCCGGGTGATCAGACCAAGGAAGCGCGGGCCGTCGACCACGATCGCGATGTGTCCGCGCTCGAACACCGGCAGCAAGGCCTCGATCGGCGATTTCACGTCGAGCAGATCGAGCCTGGTGATCATCGCCGTGGCAACCGGTTCGCGGAAACGCTGCTCCTGATTGTAGACGTGCAGCAGCACGTCGGATTCGTCGATGATGCCGACGATCTGTTCGTCCTGCATCACCGGCAACTGCGATACGTCGTACAGTTTCATGCGCTGGTAGGCCACGGTCAGCGTGTCCTGCGGGCTGACCACCACGGTGTCGCGCTGCGCGTAGGGGCGGACGATCAGATCGGAAAGGTCGCCATGCGCGGGCTGCGGCAGAAAGCCGTTGTCCAGCATCCAGAAGTCGTTGTACATCTTCGACAGGTACTTGTTGCCGGTGTCGCAGACGAAGGCGACCACGCGCTTGCTTGTGGTCTGTTCACGGCAGTACTTGAGCGCGGCGGCGAGAATCGTCCCGCTCGATGAACCACCCAGGATGCCCTCGGTACGGAGCAGCTCGCGGCCGGCGGCGAAACTCTCGGCATCGCTGATCGAATAGGCTTTGCCGACCCGGCTGAAGTCGGCGATGGTCGGCAGGAAATCCTCGCCGATGCCTTCGACCAGCCAACTGCTGGATTTGGTCGAGAGTACGCCCTCGTTGATGTACTGGGCGAGGATCGAACCGACCGGGTCGGCGATGACCAGTTCCACCGCCGGCGCGACCCGGGCGAAAAAGCGCGACAAGCCGGTCAGGGTGCCGGAACTGCCGACCCCGAACACGATCGCGTCCATGGCGCCGTCCATCTGCTGGAAGATTTCCGGCCCGGTGAACTGCTCGTGCGCGTCCGGATTGCTTGGATTGCCGAACTGGTTGATGAAGTAGGCGTTCGGCGTTTCGGCAGCGATGCTGGCGGCCAGGTCCTGGTAATACTGCGGATGGCCCTTGGCGACATCGGAGCGGGTCAGGATCACCTCGGCGCCCATCGCCTTCAGATTGAAGATCTTTTCGCGGCTCATCTTGTCCGGCACCACCAACAGCAGGCGGTAGCCTTTCTGCTGTGCGACCAGGGCGAGACCGATGCCGGTGTTGCCGGCGGTGCCTTCGACCAGCGTGTCGCCCGGCTTGATCCGGCCTTCGCGCTCGGCCGCCTCGATCATCATCAGGCCGATGCGGTCCTTGATCGATCCACCCGGATTCTGGCTTTCGAGTTTCAGGAACAGCTCACAGCAGCCGGTATCGAGCCGGTTGACCCGGACCATCGGCGTATTGCCGATCAGCTCCAGCACGTTGTTGTGGATGCCCATGCCGCCCCTCGCCGGTTCGAAAGCGGGCATTGTACGGGAGACCGCGGAATCAGTGCGGATCACCAACATTCAGAAGCGCAGATCGGCCCCGACCAGCACATTGCGCCCGATCGCGTTGATGCCGGAGCCGTGCTCGCGGAAGTTGTGATCGGCGATATTGTCCAGGCGGGCGATCAGGTCCAGTCGTTCGCTCAGTGCATAGCGCGCGGCCAGATTGAACTGGGTGTAGCCGCCGCTGCCCTCGGGGTCGATGCGGATATCGCTCCGGTCGCGGTCGCTCAGGCGGTCCTGGCGGGCCGCGCTGAACGCTTCGGCGCTGACCATCAACGCATCGAACGGGCGCCACTCCAGGGCCAGATCGACGTTCAACGGCGGAAGACGGTCGCCAGCCGACTTGACCCCGTCCAGGGTCTCGGTGCCGCGGATGTAGTTGACGCCGAGCCGCGCCGACCAGGCGTCGCCGAAGCGATAGCGTCCGGCCGCCTCGATGCCATAACTGCGGGCGCGCGCGGCGTTGCGGTTCTGCACCACCTGGCGGCCATCGGCGGTGGTCGCACCAGTGATTGCGGTCACGATCTTGTCGCTGAAGCGGCTGTAGAAGCCGAACACTTCGCCTTCCAGGCGGCCGTCGTTGTGCTTGAGTCCGAAGTCGTAGCTGAGCACTTTTTCCGGGCCCAGGCCCGGATTCGGGGTGGAAAAGCGATTGCCGGCGCGCTCGCCAAACTGGCCGACATCGAACACATTGGGCGCGCGGAAGCCGCGCCCGATATTGGCGACCAGGTGGGTCGATTGGGTCAGCGCGTAGCTCAGTCCGGCGTGGCCGCTGGCCGCGTCCGGCGAAATCTCCACGGCCGGGATCGCGCCCGCCGCCGGCAGGTCCAGATCGAATCGGCTGTAGCGCGCGCTCAGGGTCGCGTTCCAGCGCTCGTCGATCTGCCAGTTGTCGAGCGCAAAAACGGCCAGACTCTGCTGCGTGGAGCGATCCGGAAAACGGGCGGCGCCGACCGTGGCGACGCCACTGTTGATATTGGTGTTGGTGCGCTCGGAACGTACCTTGTCGTGGTACATCTCGGCGCCGATGGCGATCACGTGGCGACCGCCGTGCAGACGCCGCAGGGTGGCCGAAGCGCCGTTCAAGCGATCGCTGTTGAACTCCACCGCTTCTTGGGAGGAACCACGATTGCGGGTGCGACGGTCATCGACGATGCGTTGGCTGCCAACCTGCCAGTTCAGGTGATCGAACCCCAGCCAGTCGAGATCGATGGCATGGGTGAACTGCACGAACCCGCGCACCTGCGGCTCGAACGTCGCCACCACCGCGTTGGATTCGGTCTGGCCGAAGCCGGGCACCAGTTCGTCGTGGCGGAAGGTCTTCGGCTGGCGCAGGTACTGCAGATTGAGGCCGAAGCGGCCGGCGCGATCGGCATCGAAACCGAAGCGCGCACTGGCCGCCTGCGAACTGAAATTGCTGGACGACAGGTGTGCGCCGCTGCCGATGCGGCGGGCGTCGGTGTCGACCGAGGTCAGCGCGATCTGCGCGGCCAACCGTTCGCCACGGGCGGCGGCAGCGAAGTGGCCGAGGGCCAGATTCTGACCGCTGTCGGCGCGCAGGCGCAGGGTCTCGCGGTGCGTGTCTGCCTCCAGATCGAGCGGATCGGCGCTGATCATGTGCACCACGCCGCCCATGGCGTCGCTGCCGTAGAAGCTGCCGCTCGGCCCGCGCAACAGTTCGATGCGGTCCAGCGCCTGGCCATCGACCAGCGCGAAATACTGGTTGGGCGCATTGCGGAAAATGGTGCTGTTGAGGCGGAAGCCATCGACCAGGTGCAGCACCTCCGAACCCTTGGCGCCACGCACGAACACTGCGCTCTGGCCCGGCGTGGTCTGTTGCACGAAGGCACCGGCCTGACCGCGCAGTGCTTCGATCGGGGTGGCGGCCTGCTGGTGCAGTCGTTCGCTATCGACCACGGTTACCGGCGCACTGATCCGCGCACTGTCTTCCGCGCGCAGGGTGGCGGTGACCTGGATTGCACTCAGCTCTTTGGCGGTCTGCTTGGGCTTTTTCGATCTGGATTTGCCGGGGGTGGCATCGCCTTCGGCGGCGGCCGCGATCGGCGAGGCATTCGGGTCTTCGGCCAGTGCCGCAGCGCCGGTGCTGCCGAGCAGACCGCAGAACGCGCAGGAAAGCGCCAGCGGGAATGTTGGGCGGCGCGCCCGGCGGTGCAGGTGGATCAGGCGGTGGGGCATGGTCGGGAATCCCTGGACGAAGTGCGGGCGAGGGGCCTGCGCACAGGCGACGCGCGGCCAGCCCGGAAAAATAGCGGCTCGCGGCCAGCGTGGCATCGGTCTGGAGGCGGAGCCCGGTCCAGGCGAGAGTTCGTAGCCCGGAATACGCTGCGCTTCTTCCGGGCTACGCTGGACCCCGGCGTTCGCCGGGGCGACGGGTGTTGGCATGCTAGATTCGCCGCGTCGCTCACGGAGTCCATGCATGTCCCAGCAAAGTCAGTTCGCGCTGCTCGGCAAGCGCCGTTTTCTACCGTTTTTCACCACCCAGGCGCTGGGTGCATTCAACGACAACGTGTTCAAGAATGCGCTGGTGATCATGCTCACCTTCAAGATCGCGGGCTTGAGCCAAAACGACATCAACACCCTGGCCAATCTGGCCGCCGGCCTGTTCATCCTGCCGTTTTTCCTGCTCTCGGCCTCGGCCGGACAATGGGCCGAAAAATACGAACGTGCGCGCAGCATTCGCTGGATCAAAGGGCTGGAAATCGCGGTGATGGCGCTGGCCGCGCTCGGCTTCTGGTTGCAGAGCCTGCCGTTCCTGCTCGCGGTGCTGTTCCTGATGGGCGCGCAATCGACCCTGTTCGGGCCGATCAAGTATTCGATCCTGCCCGAGCACTTGCATCCGGACGAGCTGGTCGGCGGCAATGCCCTGGTCGAGGCCGGCACCTTCCTCACCATTCTGGTCGGCACCCTGGTCGGTGGAGTGCTGATGAACGCCTTCGAGCATGGCGAGCTGTGGGTATCGGCGGCGGTGATCCTGATCGCGGTGCTTGGCTACCTCAGCAGTCGCGCGATCCCGACGGCGCCGGCGACCGCGCCGGATTTGCGGCTGAACTGGAATCCGTTCTCGGCGACCTGGCACAGCCTGGGTTTTCTGAAAACCAATCGCTCGGTGCTGCATAGTGTATTGGGCATCTCCTGGTTCTGGTTTTTCGGCAGCGTATTCATCACCCAATTACCGAACTACACCAAGGAGTATCTGGGCGGCAACGGCCAGGTCGCGACCCTGGTGCTGACACTGTTTTCGCTGGGTATCGGGCTCGGCTCGCTAGCCTGCGAGCGCCTGTCCGGGCGCAAGATCGAAATCGGCCTGGTGCCGCTCGGCGCGATCGGCCTGACCTGCTTCGGTATCGACCTGTACTTCGCCCGGCCGGATCTTGCGCCGGTCCGGGAGCTGTCGGCGCTGGCTTTCCTGCACGCGCCGGGCAACCTGCGCGTCGCCTTCGACCTGTTCATGATTGGCGTGGTCGGTGGCCTGTACATCGTGCCGCTGTTTGCTCTGGTGCAGATCCGCGCAGCACGCAGCCAGTTGTCGCGGATCATCGCCGCCAACAACATCCTCAATGCGCTGTTCATGGTGCTGGCGGCGGTGCTGACCTTGTTGCTGTTCCGAATCGGCTGCACGATCCCGCAGTTGCTGCTGCTGACGGCGATCCTCAACGCGGTGGTGGCGATCTACATTTTCAGCCTGGTGCCCGAATTCCTGATGCGCTTTCTCAGTTGGGTGCTGATCAATACCCTATACCGGGTCGAGCTGCACGGACTGGAAAAGCTGCCCGAGGAGGGCCCGTGCCTGGTCGTGTGCAATCACGTCAGCTATCTGGACGCGCTGATCGTCGGCGGCATGGTGCGTCGTCCGATCCGCTTCGTGATGTACCACACCATCTACAAACTGCCGCTGCTGCACTTCCTGTTTCGCACCGCGCGCACCATTCCGATCGCGCCGGCGAAAGAAGATGCGGCAATGCTGGAGCGCGCCTATCAGGAAATCAGCCGGGCACTGGACGCGGGCGAGGTGGTCGGCATCTTTCCCGAAGGGCGGCTGAGCACGGATGGCCAGATCCATGAATTCAAAACCGGCGTGGAAAGGATCCTCGCCGAGCGGCCGGTGCCGGTGGTACCGATGGCGCTCAAGGGCATGTGGGGATCCATGTTCAGTCGGCGCGATTCACGCTGGTGGCGGGCGCGCCTGCCGAGACGCTTCCGTTCGCATATTGCCCTGGTCGCGGCCGATCCGGTGGCGCCGGCCGCGGCCAGG
>JBGSKT010000638.1:0-4270 GCA_041741075.1 Lysobacterales bacterium | reverse complement strand
GCCTGTCGATTTCGCGCTACCTGATCGAGCGCTGGATCAGCGCACAGGCCACCGGCAGCGACGCGGCCGGCTGAACCGGCGCGGCGCCGTCCCACCCCGATTGCCAGCAATTGCCGCCTTGCCGGGTCTTTCCATCCGCTGCCCGAGCCCTACGCTGCCATAATGGGCGCTGGCTGCCGGACGTGTGGCAGCGTTTATGCCGGCGCATCGGTCTGTCGGCGGAACTCCAGCACCGAAGTCGACGTCCAAGCAGCTTCGGTGCGACCCGCTGCTGGAATCGGCCGGGAAGCCACCACGAAACCCACCGGCCCACGCCCGGCGTCTGCGCCGGGCAATCCGGCGCCTGCGAATTCTCCTCGACCAATCAGGTAACCACCCCCATGCAGCCCAGTGCCTACCCAAGCTTTTCTCGACCCTTGTCCTGGCTCGCTGGGCTGTGCCTGCTGCTCGCTGCCCTCGGTCCGGCCACGGCGGCGATCAGCGAGTCCGACCTGCTGCCGGTCGAACAGGCCTTCCGCTTGCAGACCCACGCGATCAACCGCGGCTGGATCGAGTTCGAGTTCAAGGTCACGCCCGGCTATTACCTGTACCGCGAGCGGATCAAGATCACTCCGGAAGACGGCAACTTCCGCATCAGCGGGCTGCACTTGCCACCGGGCGAGATCAAGCAAGACCCGAACTTCGGACGCATGGAGGTCTATCACCACGACCTCACTGGCAAGCTGACCGGCGCGGCGCAGGCCGGCGCCAGCACTGCCCGCTTCAAGGTCAGCTATCAGGGCTGTGCCGATATCGGCATCTGCTATCCACCGCAGCGGGTGTTGGTCGATGTCGCGCTGCCACAGGCAAACGCCGCAGAGGCAAGCGCGGATGCGGCCCCCGCATTCGCGCTGGCGCCACCGGCGCCGCTGGTCGATCTGCTCGGTAGCGCCGGCGCCGATGCGCCGCTGATCGACCCGGCCGCACCGATCCAATTGCCGCTGCCGCCGGAAATCGCTTTCCCGTTCGAGGCGATCGCGCTGGGTGAAAGCGAGATTCTGGCCCGCTTCAGCCTGCCCAAGGGCTATTACCTGTACCGCGACCGCAGCCAGTTCGCGCTCGCCGACCCGGCCGATGGCACCCTCGGGATTCCGCGCTGGCCCGAGCCGCAGACCTTCGACGACCCGGAGTTCGGCGCGGTGCCGGTATTCTTCGACGTGGTCGAAGTGCCGATCCACATCGCGCGCAACCACCCGCAGGCGGCCACCATCACCCTCTCCGCCAGCTTCCAGGGCTGCGAGCAGGGCGGCGTCTGTTACCCGCCGATGCAGCGCTCGGTCGCCATTGATTTTGCCGCCACCAGCACCGAACAACTGGCCACCGCCAGTCGCACCGTGCAGGCCGAGCTGGCGGTAGCTGCGGCAGCGGCCTCCGATCAAGGTGACGAAACCGCCACGCCCGCGCTATCGCTGTGGCGGGCGCTGTTGCTGGCTCTGCTCGGTGGCCTGATCCTGAACTTGATGCCCTGTGTGCTGCCGGTGCTGTCGCTCAAGGCGATGAGCCTGGCCCAGGCCGGTGAGACCCCGGAGAGCGCGCACCGGCATGCACTCTGGTACACCGCCGGGGTGATGGTCAGCTTCGCCGCGATCGGCTTGCTGGTGCTTGGTCTGCGCGTCGGCGGCCAGGCCCTGGGCTGGGGCTTCCAGTTGCAGCAGCCGGTGGTGGTGGCATTGATGGCCTTGGTCATGGTGGTGCTTGGGCTCAGCCTGTCCGGCGTGGTCAGCCTGGGCAGCAGCCTGACCAACATCGGCAGCGGCCTGGCGCAGCACAGTGGCCCCCGGGGCGATTTCTTCACCGGCGTGCTGGCGGTGATCGTGGCCAGCCCATGCACCGCGCCGTTCATGGGCGGCGCGCTGGCGTTCGCCTTCACCCAACCTTCTTCGATCGCGCTGCTGGTGTTTTTGGCACTGGGCTTCGGGCTGGCCATGCCGTTCCTGCTGATCGGTTTCATTCCGGGTCTGGCGCACCGGCTGCCCAAACCCGGCGCCTGGATGGAGACGCTGAAGCAGATCCTCGCCTTCCCGCTCTATCTGACCGCGGTCTGGCTGGCCTGGGTACTCGGCCACCAGCGCGGCGCCGATGCCATGGCGCTATGGCTGGCCGGGGCGCTGGCGCTGATCGCCGGACTGTGGTGGTGGGAACGCGGGCGCTATCGCGACTTCCATCATTCGCGCTGGATCGGCGCGGCGCTGATGATCGGCCTGGCACTGGCCTCGGTGTGGACCATCCATGGCCTGCCGGCAAGCGCCGCGATCGCCCGTGCCGATGCCAACAGCGAAGTCTGGTCGGCGCCACGCCTGGCCGAACTGCGCGCCAGCGGGCGACCGGTATTCGTCAACATGACCGCCGACTGGTGCCTGAGCTGCAAGGTCAACGAACGCACCACCCTCGGCAGCGAGCGATTCCGCAAGCTGCTGAAAGACACCGACACGGCCTACCTGAAAGGCGACTGGACCAACGAGGACGCGGCCATCTCCGCCTTCCTCAAGGAACAGGGCGCAGTCGGGGTACCGCTCTACGTCTACTTCGCCCCCGGCAGCCAGACCGGGGTCAAGCTGCCGGCCGTGCTCACCCCGGAATTGGTCGAACAGGTGCTCGGCGCGCCATCGACTGAGGACTGAGGACGGACACGCGCAGAGCCGCGCGAATGTGCCTCGATTGTGGGAGCGACGGAACGTCGCGACTGTCGCCTCGATAGCCAGGTCGCGACGTTCCGTCGCTCCCACATCCCCCCCACATTCCTCCTCTGTTCCCCATTCCTCATTCCCGGCATGTACGATCCGGGATCCGGCCCGGAACCCTTAGACCGAAACGAGGCTCAGCATGACCGAATTGAAGCGCGTTGCCATCCTGGGCGGTGCCCGGATTCCGTTCTGCCGCAATAACACTGCGTACTTCGATGTCGGCAACGTCGGCATGTCGATCAAGGCGGTCGGCGCCCTGGTCGAACGTTTCGGGCTGTCCGGCAAAATCGTCGGCGAGGTGGCGCTGGGCGCGGTGCTCAAGCATTCTTCGGACTGGAACCTGGGCCGCGAAGTCGCATTGTCGTCCGGGCTGTCGCCGCTGTCGCCCGGCATCACCCTGCAGCGCGCCTGTGGCACCAGCCTGGATAGCACCATCCTGATCGGCAACAAGATTGCCACCGGCCAGATCGAGGTCGGCATCGCCGGCGGGTCCGATACCACCAGCGACGTGCCGATCGTGCTCGGCAACAAGTTGCGCCGGCGCCTGCTCGAGATCAACCGCGCGAAGAGTTTCGGCGCCCGCCTGTCGGCCGCGCTCAAGGGCTTTTCGCCGGCCGAACTCAAGCCCGCCTTCCCCGGTGTGGCCGAGCCGCGCACCGGCAAATCGATGGGCGAGCACTGCGAAATGATGGCACGGGAATGGGGCATCGGCCGCGAGGATCAGGACCGGCTGGCGCTGGCCTCGCACCTGAAGGGTGCGGCCGCCTACGAACGCGGGTTCTTCGCGGACCTGGTGGTGCCGTTCCGTGGCCTTGCCCGCGACAACATCCTGCGCGGCGACAGCACGCTTGAGAAACTGGCGACCCTGAAGCCGGCCTTCGACCGCAGCTCCGGCCAGGGCACGCTCTCCGCCGGCAATTCGACGCCGCTCACCGATGGCGCGAGCGCGGTGCTGCTCGCCTCCGAAACCTGGGCCGCGGAAAATGGCCATCAGCCACTCGCCTATCTCGGCGATTCGCGGGTCGCAGCGGTCGATTTCGTCGGCGGCGAGGGCCTGCTGATGGCGCCCACGGTGGCGGTGGCCGAACTGCTCAAGGCCAACCGCCTGAGTCTGCAGGATTTCGATTTCTATGAGATCCACGAGGCCTTCGCAGCCCAGGTTTTGTGTACCCTGCGCGCCTGGGAATCAGCCGATTACTGCAAGAACCGGCTCGGCCTCGAGCAACCACTCGGCGCCATCGACCCGGCCAAAATGAACGTGGTCGGCTCCAGTCTGGCGTTCGGGCACCCGTTCGCCGCCACCGGCACCCGCATCGTCGCAACCCTGGCCAAGCTGCTGGCCGAAAAAGGCCACGGCCGCGGGCTGATCTCGATTTGTACCGCCGGTGGTATGGGCGTGACCGCGATCGTCGAGCGGCCGTGAGCGAACGCTACCCGTTCGAACTCGATACCGAGCAGTGGCGAGCGCGGCTCGGCCCGGCGGCGTTCGCGGTATTGCGCGAGCACGCCACCGAGCGTGCCGGCAGCAGTGCCCTCGATCACGAACA
>JBGSKT010000637.1:0-10724 GCA_041741075.1 Lysobacterales bacterium | reverse complement strand
GCCGCCAGCCGCCACCTCCTGTACCGACCATCGCCGGGCATCGGGCCAAACAAAAACCCCGGCCGGGGCCGGGGTTTTTGTACGATCAGGGTCCACCCGTAGGGCGACCGCGCCGCGCTTACTGCTGCTTGCTAAGCTCGGTACGCCGGTTGCGAGCGCGGCCATCGGCGGTCGCGTTGCTGTCGATCGGGCGGGTCTCGCCGTAGCCGGTCGGTCCGGACAGACGATCGGCCGAGATGCCGTGGCCGGTCAGATAATCGTAGACCGCGCGGGCGCGGCGCTCGGACAGGCCCTGGTTATAGGCTTCGGTACCGATCGAGTCGGTATGTCCGGCCACTTCGACCTTGAGCGCCGGATAGCGGGTCAGTGCATCGACCGCCTGATCGAGAATGGTCACCGACTCCGCGCTCAGCTCCGACTTGTCGAAGGCGAAATTGACACCGCGCAGGTCGATGACCACCGCGATCGGGCAGCCATCCGGCCCAACCGCTTCACCGGCAGGCGTATTCGGGCACTTATCGACCGAATTCAACACCCCATCGTTGTCGTCGTCGCCGTCCACCGGCGGCGGCGGCGGTGGCTCGATCGGGGCGTCGGCGGCATCGGCCACGGCCACCGGGGCCGACACTTCGCTCAGGCCGATGACCGCGCCAAAGGTCAGATAAACGTCGCCGAACTGGCTTTCGCCGGTGATCGCCTCGTCGTCGAAATCGAAGCGATAGCCAAGCTCGCCGCGCAACGCAACGCTCTTGCTGACCCGGTTCTGGACGCCGGCACCGACCTGGAACACCGGCACATAATCGACGCTGTTGCTGATCGAATCGAGGCTGCGACGGCTGACGCCACCGCCGGCCATCAGGTAGCCCTGCCAATCGCCATTGCCGATGAAATGGCGCAGCGAGCCGGTGGCGTGGGTCGAGCTCCACTTGTCGTTGTTCGACCGGCTGACATCACGGTCGGTGTAATCCAGAGAGAACTCGAAGGTGCTCTTGGGTGCCACGTAGCGGCCGAAGCCGGCACCGACGATGACACTCTGGTCGGTGTGTACGCTGCGGTCGTTGTCGTTGAAATTGACACCGCCATTGACGGTGAAGAACCAGTCTTTCGAATATTCATCTGCGGCCTGCGCGGAAACCGCGGCCAGCGACAGGGCAATCAAGGCGTACAAACGATTGTGCTTCATCGGGTTCTCCATTGCGTATTTGAGTTGATCTCTGCGAACGGCACGGGTACAGCCCCGCATGCCATTGACACCGGGCATCGACATTGTAAAGCATAGCGCCTCCCGATAACGCCCCGATTGCACAAGCCGGGCAAGCCGATCGTTGCCGGCTTCAGGCCACGAACAGCCGCAGCCAGCGCTCGATCGGCATCGCCTCCATGCACGCCGCGTCGCCGCAAACGGCGAGGATCTGGCGGCTACGCTTGTCGCCGAACTGTCCATGGATGGCCGACGCGAACTTTTCCAGCAACAGCGGGATACCTTGCTCGCGGCGCAAACGGTGCCCGATCGGGTAATCGACCGCGATTTTGTCGGTGCAACTTCCGTCACGAAAGAATACCTGCACCGAATTGCCGATATAGCGCTTGTCGGGGTCGAAATATTCGGCGGTGAAGCGCGGATTCTCGCGGACCTGCATTTTCGCCCGCAATGCGTCGATGCGCGGGTCGGCGGCGACCGCATCGCCATAGTCATCGGCGGTCAACCGTCCAAAAATCAACGGCACTGCGGTCATGTACTGGAGGCAATGGTCGCGATCGGCATAATTGGCGAGCGGGCCGGTCTTGTCGATGATGCGGGCACCGGCTTCCTGGGTCTCGATCTCGACGCGTTCGATCTGATCAATGCGGCCCGCGACCAGCGGGTGCAGGCAGAGCGCGCACTCGACCGCGGTCTGGGCGTGGAACTCGGCCGGGAAACTGATCTTGAACAGCACGTTTTCCATCACATAGCTGCCGAACGGGCGTTCGAACTCGAACGGCTTGCCCTTGAAGGCAACGTCATAGAAGCCCCAGGTCCGCGCCGACAGCGCGCTAGGGTAGCCGACCACGCCTTTGTCAACCGCGTTTAGCGCATGGATCACCGCGCGCCGGCAGGCATCGCCTGCGGCCCAACTCTTGCGCGGGCCGGTATTCGGCGCGTGCCGATAGGTGCGCAGTGCGCCGTTGTCGATCCAGGAGTGCGAGACCGCGGTGATGATCTCGTCCTTGCTGCCGCCGAGCATGGCGGTCGCAACCGCGGTCGAAGCCAGCCGCACCAGGATCACATGGTCCAGGCCGGCGCGATTGAAGCTGTTCTTGAGCGCATAGCAACCCTGGATTTCGTGCGCCTTGATCGCGTATCCCAGGATATCGCGCACCGTGAGTGGCGGACGCCCGGCACGGACGTTGCGGCGGGAGACGTAATCGCCGACCGCGAGGATCGCACCCAGATTGTCCGAGGGATGGCCCCACTCCGCAGCCAGCCAGGTGTCGTTGAAATCCAGCCAGCGGATCTGGGTGCCGAGCGCAAACGCGGCCTGCACCGGGTCCAGGGTATAACTGGTCGCCGGCACCGGCACGCCGTCCGGCATTTCCGCCCCCGGCACCACCGGACCCAAGTGCTTGACGCACTCAGGGAATTTCATCGCCAGCAGGGCGCAGGCCATGGAATCGAGCAGCATGTGCCGTGCGGTGTTGAAGGCCTCGCTGGAAGCGATCGCATAATCGGCGACATAGTTGGCGAGTTCGACCATCGCCTGGTCGGGTTCGGGGCGTTTGCTGGAGCGGATATCTTGGTGCGACATGGCAATCTCGATGGCGGGGTCGGGAGTCGGGAAGCGGGAGTCGGGAGTCGGGAAGCGGGAAGCGGGCGGGCGGACCCGCCTGGCAGGATGGCGGCCTACCCTGCTGCGGGATGTGGCACGGGATTTGTCGCTGTGGTCAAGGGCGGCAACGGTCGGCGTAACGGCCGCGGGCGTGGCTCAGCCGCCGGCAGCGGCGCGCAAACACCAAGACAGCAGCGGACCACCAAACACGCCGAGCCCGAGCAGGGCCAGCGCGTTCGCACTCAGCACCAGACGGAACGGCAGATCCTTGGGCAGCACCAGCGCACCGGGCTCGGTCGGCTCATCGAAATACATCACCTTGATCACGCGCAGATAGTAGAACGCGCCGACCACCGCCAGCACGCCGGCCGCGATCGCCAGCCAGACCAGATTGGCGCCGATGACCGCCTTCAATACCTGCAGCTTGGCCAGGAAGCCAACCAGCAGCGGTACCCCGGCAAACGAAGCCATCACCAGCAGCATCAGCAAGGCATACCAGGGGTTGCGCTGATTCAGGCCGCTGAAGTCGGTGATCTCCTCGGCTTCGAAGCCGGAGCGCGACAACAGGATGATCAGTCCGAAGGCGGCGGTGGCAGTCAGCGCATAGGTAATCGCATAGAACAACGCCGAGCCATACCCATCCGGCGTGTGCGCGATGAAGCCGAGCAGCAGAAAACCGACGTGGGAAATGGTCGAATAGCCGAGCATCCGCTTGAAATTGGTCTGGGCGATCGCGACCACGTTGCCGACCACCAGCGACAGCAGGGCGAGCACCGCGAGCATGCTCGCCCAATCGCGCGCGAACGGGTCGAGCGCGCCGTCGAGCAGCCGATAGGCCAGGCCGAAGCCGGCGATCTTGGGGGCGCTGGCGATGAACAGGGTGACCGCGGTCGGCGCGCCCTGGTAAACATCCGGGATCCACATATGGAACGGCACCGCGCCCAGCTTGAAGGCGATGCCGATCACGATGAACACCACCGCGACCGCGTACAGCCAGGGATGCGGCGAGTTGCTGACCGCGGCGGCGCGGATGCTGCCCAAATCGAGCGAACCGCTGGCGCCATAAAGTAGGCTCATGCCGAACAGCAGCAGACCGGAGGCCAGCGCACCGAGCACGAAATACTTCATCGCTGCCTCGGAGGCGCGGCCATTGTCCCGATTGAGCGCGACCAGTGCGTACAGTGGTAGCGCCAGCAGCTCCAGGCCCAGGTAGGCAATCAGCAGATTGCCGGCCGAAACCAGCAACATCATGCCCAGCACCGCGAATAACGACAGGGTATAGAATTCGCCCTGGAACAGCTTGCGCGGCAACAGGTACGGCTTGGCGTAGACCAGCACCAGGGCACTGCTGAGCAGGATGAACAACTTGGCCACCGTGGCCACGCCATCGACCAGGAACATGCCACCGAACGCGGCGCCACGCAGCGCCTCGTTGCCATCCAGCCGCCAGACCAGCAGTGCGGTCATCCCGAGCAGGACAATCGACAGCCAGTGGGTGATCGCCCGGTGGCGCTGGGCGATGAACAGATCGACCAGCAACAGACCGCACAGGGAGAACAGCAGGAATCCCTCGGGGTACAGCCGCAGCAGATCGGTGGTGGCAATCGGGTTCATGCGTGGTCCTTAGATTTTTACGCGCAGCAGTTGTTGCAATACTTCGCCGATCGAACCGTCCATCAGGTTGACCAGCGGCGCCGGCCACACACCCACGACCAGGGTAGCCAGGGCAAACCCGGTCAGCACCAGCGTCTCGCGCGCCGAAATATCCTTCAGCTCGGCGACGTGGTGATTGGCGACCGCGCCAAAGATCACCCGCTTGACCAGCCACAGCGTGTAGGCAGCGCCGATGATCAGGGTTATCGCCGCGGTCGCCGCCAGCACCGGCCTGGCCTGGAAAGTGGCCAGGATCACCATGAATTCACCGACGAAACCCGAAGTGCCAGGCAGGCCACTGTTGGCCATGCTGAAAAACACCATCAGCGCGGCAAACCAGGGCATGGTATTGGCGACACCGCCGTAGTCCTTGATCATCCGCGAGTGCACGCGCTCATAGAGCACACCGACGCAGCTGAACATCGCCGCCGAGATGAAGCCGTGCGAAATCATCTGGATCATCGCGCCTTGCAAGGCCAGCCGCGCCACATCGTTGGCCGCGGCACCACCAGCGGCATCGCGCGCCAGCCAGGTGGCGACGAACACGCCCAGGGTGACAAAACCCATATGCGAGATCGAGGAATAGGCGATCAGCTTCTTCATGTCGGTCTGCACCAGGGCAACGAAGCCGATGTAGACCACCGCGATCAGCGACAGCGCGATCACCAGCCAGGCCAGGTCGTGGCTGGCGTCCGGGGTGATCGGCAGCGAAAAACGCAGAAAACCGTAGCCACCGATCTTCAGCATGATCGCGGCCAGGATCACCGAGCCACCAGTCGGTGCCTCGACGTGGGCGTCCGGCAGCCAGGTGTGCACCGGGAACATCGGCACCTTGACCGCAAACGCAATCAGAAACGACAGGAACAGCCAGAACTGCTCGCGCCCGCTGAGCGGATACTGGGCCAGGTAGTCCAGATCGAAACTGCCGGTCTGCACGTACAGATAGATCAGCCCGACCAGCATGAAAATCGAACCGAAGAAGGTGTACAGAAAGAACTTCAGGGTCGCGTAGACCCGTCGTGGCCCGCCCCAGATACCGATAATCAGGAACATCGGGATCAGCATGGCCTCGAAAAACACATAGAACAGCAAAGCGTCGCGGGCGCAGAACACGCCCAGCATGAAAGCCTCGAGCAGCAAAAAGCTGGCGAAATACTGATGGACGCGATCGCTGACCGCGCCCCAGGCGCCAATCAAGGTGAGCACCGTGGTGAAGCTGGTCAACAGGATCAGGGCGACCGCAATGCCGTCCACCGCGAGGTGGTAGTTGAGCCCGATGACGCCGATCCACGGCGTATTTTCGTCCAGTTGCATGCCGGCCACGCCCGGCGCGTAGCCTTGCAACACCAGCAAACTAAGCACAAATGTCGCCAGGGCAGTGCCGAGCGCGATCCAACGAGCACGGCTGGCGTGGGCATTGCCGGCGGCCGCAGTGAGCACTGCGCCCAGGACCGGCAGCCAGATCAGCCAAGAAAGCAAATGGTGCGACATGGTTGGTGTTCCTGTTTCGTCCCGGCGGGCCGAGGCGTCATTGCAGCCAGACGAACGCGCCGAGCAGCGCGATCAGGCCGAGGATCATGGCGAAGGCATAGTGGTACAGATAACCCGATTGCACGGTACGCAGCACAGCGCTGGCGCGACCAATCAGTGCGGCCGGCCCGTTGACCATGCCGCCGTCGATCAGTGCGTTGTCGCCGACCTGCCACAGCCCGCGTCCGAGCAGCAGACTGCCGCGCGCGAATACTGCCTGGTAGAGCTCGTCGAAACCGTACTTGCGTTCCAGCACCCGCACCGCCGGCGCCAACAGGCTGCGCACCCGGGTCGCCGCGGCCGGATTGATCAGATACAGATAAGTCGCCACCGCGAAGCCGGCCAGGGCCAGCCAGAATGGCGCCTGGCTCAGGCCATGCACGGCGGCCGGCAGGATGCCGTGGAAGGCGTGGGCCATTTCACCCAGCACGTCGTGGGCCGGATCAACCTGGATCGCGTCACCGAAGAATCCGCCGAACAGCATCGCCCTGGCCGAAAACCAGGCAATGCCGATCGACGGGATCGCCAACAGGATCAGCGGCACCGTGACCACCAGCGGCGACTCGTGCGGCGCGTGTTCGAGCTCGCCCGGCCGGTGCGCAGCAGGTTCATCACGATCGACGTGCGGATCGTGGCCGCTGCCGGCGTCATGCTGCGCTGCGTCCGCGGCCGGCCTGGAAGCCAGCACCACGAAGCGCTGCTTGCCGTGGAAGGTCAGATAGAGCAGGCGGAAACTGTACAAAGCGGTCACGAACACACCGAGCAGCACACACCAGTGCGCGTAGGTGAAGGCGCTACCACCGCGTTCGGCCGCGAGTGCCGCCGCTTCGATGATCGCATCCTTGGAATAGAAGCCGGAAAACAGCGGGGTACCGACCAGGGCCAGGGTGCCGATCAGCGCGGTCCAGTAAGTCACCGGCAGGTACTTGCGCAGACCGCCCATGTAGCGCATGTCCTGCTCGTGGTGCATGGCCATGATTACCGAACCCGCAGTCAGGAACAGCAGCGCCTTGAAGAAAGCGTGGGTCATCAGATGGAAGATCGCCGCGCCGTAGGCGGAAACGCCAAGCGCCACGGTCATATAGCCGAGCTGGGACAGGGTGGAATAGGCGACCACGCGCTTGATGTCGTTCTGCACCAGGCCGATCAGCCCGGTGAACAGGGCGGTGGTCGCGCCGATCACCGCCACGAATGCGAGCGCGGTCTCCGACAGCTCATACAGCGGGCTCATCCGCGCCACCATGAAGATGCCGGCGGTGACCATGGTCGCGGCGTGGATCAGCGCCGAGATCGGGGTCGGGCCTTCCATCGAATCCGGTAGCCACACGTGCAGCGGCACCTGCGCCGACTTGCCCATGGCGCCGATGAACAACAGCACGCCGATCACCGTCGGCACCGCCCACGGACGACCGGCAAATATCTCCATGCTCTGGCCGACGATACTGTCGCGGTTGGCAAACACCGTCGCGTAATCGAGCGAGCCGAAATACATCAGCACCGCGGCGATGCCAAGCAGGAAACCGAAGTCGCCGACCCGGTTGACCAGGAACGCCTTGAGGTTGGCGAAGATCGCGCTCGGCCGTTTGAACCAGAATCCAATCAGCAGGTAGGAAACCAGGCCGACCGCCTCCCAGCCGAAGAACAACTGCAGGAAATTGTTGCTCATCACCAGCATCAGCATGGCAAAGGTAAATAGCGCGATGTAGCTGAAGAAGCGCTGATAGCCGGGGTCTTCACGCATGTAGCCGATCGTGTAGACATGCACCATCAGCGAGACGAAGGTAACCACTACCATCATCATCACGCTCAGGCGGTCGACCAGGAAGCCGACATGGGCGCTGTAGCCGCCGATCTGGAACCAGGTGTAAAGATTGGCGTTGAATGGCGCCACGCCATCGAACACGATTTGCTTGAACACCAGCAACGACAGCGCGCAGGCTATGCCCACCCCGCCGATCGCGGCCGCGGCCGCACCCTGGCGACCGACCTGGCGCCCGAACAGGCCGGCGATGATCGAGCCGATCAGCGGCGCCAGCACGATGGTGATGAGAAGAGCGCGCATGGGTCAGCCCTTTAAGGAATCGAGTTGCTCGACATTGATCGTGCTGCGGTTGCGAAACAGCACGACCAGAATGGCCAGCCCGATCGCGGCTTCGGCGGCGGCCACGGTCAAGATGAAAAACACGAAGATCTGCCCGGCGACATCGCCCATGAAGCTGGAGAACGCGATGAAATTGAAATTGACCGCAAGCAGGATCAGCTCGATCGACATGAGCAGGATGATCACGTTCTTGCGATTCAAGAAAATACCGGCGACGCCGATGCAGAACAGGATCGAGGCCAGGCCGACGCTGTGACCGAGGGTGATCATGGGGCCTTCTCCACACGGGCGATGTCGACCAGGCGCATGCGCTCACTGGCGCGCACCGCGGCCTGTTCGGCCGGTTTCTGGCTGAGCACATTGGGGCGATGGCGCAGGGTCAGTGCGACCGCGGCGATCACCGCCACGGTCAGAATCACCGCGGCGATCTCGAACGGCAGGATGTAGTCGGAAAACAGCGCCATGCCGATCCATTCGGTGTTGCTGGTGCCGGCCGCGGCCGCGGCATCGACCAACCCACCGCCAGCGTCGAGCCTGCGCACCCCGACCAGACCGAGCACCTCGACCAGCATGACCACCGCCACCACGATCGCGGCCGGCAGGTGTTGGACAAATCGTTCGGCGCGCGGCTCGTTGTTGATATCGAGCATCATCACCACGAACAGGAACAGCACCATCACCGCACCGACATAAACCAGGACCAGGGCAATGCCCAGGAATTCGGCGTGCAGCAGCAGCCAGAGGCAGGCGCTGGTGAAAAATGCCAGCACCAGAAACAGCGCCGCGTGCACCGAGTTGCGCACGCTGATCACCGCCAGCGCGGCCGCGATCAGCACGGTGGCGAACAGATAGAACAGGATCAGGGGCAGGGTCATGGGGTCTGGGGCCTTGGTCAGTGCATCAGCGAAACGCCGCATCCTGGGCGCGGGCGGCGGCGATCTCGGCTTCGTAACGGTCGCCGATGGCCAGCAACTGCGCCTTGCCGACCACGCTTTCGCCCGGTTTTTCGAAATGGTATTCAAGGATATGGGTTTCGACGATCGAATCGACCGGGCAGCTTTCTTCGCAGAACCCGCAAAAAATGCACTTGAACAGGTCGATCTCGTAACGGGTGGTGCGGCGCGAACCGTCGGCGCGCTGCTCGGAATCGATGGTGATCGCCAATGCCGGGCACACCGCTTCGCACAGCTTGCAGGCGATGCAGCGCTCTTCGCCATTCGGGTAACGGCGCAGCGCGTGCAGGCCGCGGAAGCGATTGGATCTGGGGATGGTTTCCTGCGGATAATTCAGCGTGTACTTCGGACGCAGCAGGTAGCGCCCGGTCACACCCAGGCCCTGCAACAGCTCGATCAGCAGCAGGCTCTTGAAGTAGCGGATGATGCGGCTCATGTTGGCTCCTCAAGCCCCGCCGACCAGATGGCCGGTGTAAACCAGCACGCCGACCACGCTGATCCAGACCAGGGCGATCGGGATGAACACCTTCCAGCCCAGGCGCATGATCTGGTCGTAGCGGTAACGCGGATAGGTGGCGCGCAGCCACAGGAAGAATGTGGCAAACAGCAGTGCCTTGAAAAACAGCCAGCCCCAGAACGGCTGCCCGATCCAGCCCCAGGACGCCGGAAACGGCGACAGCCAGCCGCCCATGAACAGGATCGCGGTCAGAAAGCTGATCAGGATCATGTTGGCGTATTCGGCCAGGAAAAACAGCGCGAACGCCGAACCCGCGTATTCGACATGGAAGCCGGCGACGATTTCGGATTCGCCCTCGGCGACGTCGAACGGGGCGCGGTTGGTTTCGGCCACGCCGGACAGGAAATAGATCACGAACAAGGGCAGCAGCGGAAACATGAACCACTCGAACAGGCCGAGATTGCCGGCCTGCGCCTCGACGATCCGGGTCAGGTTGAGCGAGCCGGCCACGATCAGCACGCCAACCAGCGACAGCCCCATGGCGATTTCGTAGGAAACCATTTGCGCCGCCGAGCGCATGGCGCCGAGGAAAGCGTACTTGGAGTTGGACGCCCAGCCGGCGAGGATGATGCCGTACACGCCGAGCGAGGTCATCGCCAGCAGATAGAGCAGCCCGACATTGGTGTTGGAAATCACCAGCTGCGCGCTGAACGGAATCACCGCCCAGGCCGCAAACGCCGGCACCAGGGTCAGCATCGGCGCCAGCAGGAACAAGAAGTAATTGGCCTTGGCCGGCCGCACGATTTCCTTGAACAACAGTTTGAACACATCGGCAAACGGCTGCAGCCAGCCCTTGCCCACGTACACCGGGCCGCGGCGCACCTGCATCCAGCCGATCACCTTGCGCTCCCACAGCGAGTAGAAGGCTACCGCCACGGTCAGCGGCAGCACCACCAGGGTGATCTTGATCAGGCTGAACACCAGCATCGCCAAGCCAGCGTCGCTGTGCAGCCAGGCCCAGGATTGATCGAGCAAAGCCATCATCGTCTGGTCCTCAGATCTTGCTGATACGAAGCGGCGCACCGTTGCCGGAAAGCGCACGGGTGGCGTTGTGGCCGAGTTCGATCCAGGCCGCGCAGCGCGCCACCCGGGCATCGATCACTACCGGCAGCTCGGCGTTGCCGGCCGCCGACTCAACCCGCGCGCTATCGCCCGCGGCCAGC
>JBGSKT010000636.1:0-4793 GCA_041741075.1 Lysobacterales bacterium | reverse complement strand
TCCAGCGCCGCGGCACCGACCAGCAATTCGATCGTGTCGAGTCCGGCCTGACGCAGACCGCGCTGCATTGCCGCGGCGGCGGCGGGGTCGGTGATCACCACCCGTTGCGGCTGGAAGCGTGCGCACAGGCCGAGCAGGGTATCGACCCTGCTGTGCGCGGACAGAGTGTCGATCTGGAACCGGTCGGGGTGGCGCGCGATCACGTCGAGCGCGCTGGCGCCGATCGAACCGGTGGCGCCAAACAAGGCGATCCTGCGCTGCCGCTGGCCGGTCGCCGGGGCCACCACTAGAGCCCCAGCCACAGCTTGCCCAGGGTAAACCAGGTGAGCGCCGCGAACAGGCTGTCGAAGCGATCGAACACGCCGCCGTGGCCGGGAAAAATGTGGCCGGAATCCTTGACCCCGGCCTGGCGTTTGATCAGGCTTTCGAACAGGTCGCCGACGATCGACACCGCCACGCACAGTAGCGAAAGCGCGACGAAGCCGAACAGCATCCAGTAGCGCAAGTGCAGATGACTGATGCCGAGCAGCAGCGCATACAGACTGGCGCCAAGCAGCGCGCCGTAAACTCCGGCCCAGGTCTTGCCGGGGCTGATCAAAGGCGCCAGTTTGCGGTTGCCGAAGCGGCGCCCGGCCAGGTAGGCAAAAATATCGGCACACCAGATCAGTGTCATCACGTACAGCACCCAGAGCGCGCCGCGCGGACCGTCGCCGTCGAGGTGGACCGCAGCCAGCCAGGCCGGCGCCAGTGCCAGCAGGCCAGCCAGCAGCTTCAACGCGACCGTTGCCCGACCCGCGCCGTGTCCCAGACTCGGTCTGCCGAGCCACAGCAAGGCCAGCAACCAGAAGCCGGCGCCGAGCAGGCAAAGCGGCAGCCACAGCGCATCGCGCCCGTGCCAGAGCCCCGTCAGCAGCAGCGCAAACAGGGCGATCGCCAGGGCCCGTCGCCAGCGCCCGACCAGGCCACTGAGGCGGGTCCACTCCCACAGGCCGAGCGCAAACAGAGCACCGAATACGAGCGCGAACCAGGGCGGCGGCAGATAGAGCACGGCCAGCACCGCGAGCGGTGCCAGCACCAGGGCGGTGGCGACGCGTTGCCCGAATCCTCCGGCGCTGGCAGCCACCCGGGGGGTGTTCAAGACGCCGCCTGCAACTGCGCGCCGGTCCTGCCGAAACGGCGTTCGCGCTGGGCAAATGCCTGCAAGGCCTGGCCAAAGCAGTCGCCATCGAAGTCCGGCCATAAGGTATCGGTGAACCAGAGTTCGCTGTAGGCGAGCTGCCACAGCAGGAAATTGCTGATCCGTTGTTCGCCGCCGGTGCGGATGAACAGGTCCGGAGCCGGCAGCCCGGCCAGCGCCACTGCGCTGCCAAAGCATTCCTCGTCGATGGCCTCCGCGCCGATCTCGCCGGCGGCCACCTTGCGCGCCAGCGCGCGCGCTGCCTGCACGATGTCCCAGCGCCCGCCATAGTTGGCGGCGACCGACAGGTGCAGGCGGGTATTGCCACAGCTGCGCGCCTCGACCTGGTCCATGCGCGCCTGCAGACCGGTTTCGAAGCCGCCGCGATCGCCGATGAAAGCCATCCGCACGCCGTTGCTGTGCAGCTCCTCGGCCTCGCTGTCCATCGCGCGCATGAACAACTTCATCAACGCGCTGACCTCGGCTTTTGGCCGCCGCCAGTTTTCGCTGGAGAAGGCGAACAGGGTCAGCGCCGGAATACCCCGGCGCAAGCAGGCCTCGACCACCTTGCGCACCGCCTTGACCCCGGCGCGGTGGCCCAGACGGCGTGGCTGATGGCGGGCCTCGGCCCAGCGGCCATTGCCGTCCATCACGATCGCCACGTGCTGGGGCAGGCGCTGCACGGCGATGGCGGGATCGAAGTTTGGCATCGAAAAGTGGTTGCTGGCGATCGGCAGACGGGCGCGTCCGGCGTTGCGGGTGGCGCGCGCGGCCGGCCATCAAAGCTGCATCAGTTCCTTTTCCTTTTCCTTGACCACGACGTCTACGTCGGCGACCAGGCGATCGGTCAGCTTCTGGATATCGGCCTCGGCCCGGTGTTCCTCGTCCTCGGACACCTGCTTGGATTTGAGCAGCTCCTTGATCTGCTGCATCGCGTCGCGGCGGATGTTGCGGATCGCGACTTTGCTGGCTTCGCCCTCATGGTGTACGTGTTTGGCCAGCTCCTTGCGCCGCTGTTCGGTAAGCGGCGGCAGGTTGATGCGGATCACCTGGCCGGAGGTGTTCGGGGTCAATCCGAGATCAGAAGCCAGGATCGCTTTCTCAACCGCCTGCACCATGGGCTTTTCCCAAGGCGTGATGGTCAGCGAGCGGGCGTCCGACACGGCAATGCCTGCGACCTGCGAGAGCGGTACCTCACTGCCGTAATAATTGACCCGCAGATGTTCAACCAGGGCGGTACTGGCGCGGCCGGTGCGCAGCTTGCTGAGGTCATGACGCAGGGTCTCGATGCTTTTGTGCATGCGCGCCTCGGCGTCGGATCGGATGGTCGGAATCATGGGAGCTCGCCAATCGTTCGAATCGAACGCGCAGTATAGCCGGGAGCGGGGGACGGGAGACGGCAGACGGGAGCGGGGAGTGGGGAGTGGGGAGTGGGGAACGGGAATCCGTCGCCCCGGCGAACGCCGGGGCCCAGCGCTGGGAGTTGCACCGTCGGTGAATCCAGCGCGGATAAGAGGATCGCGGCATCGTGGCCCCACCCGTAACACCATGCAGTCGCTATTCCGCCGGAACGGGAACGCCGATCAACAGCGCCGGGCCCCGGCGTTCGCCAGGGCGACGACGACTTCCGATTCCCGCCGCTCAGGACACCAGGGTGCCGATCTGCTCGCCTTGCATCAGCCGGATCAGGTTGCCGGGCACGGTCATGTCGTAAATGCGCAGCGGCATCTGGTGATCGCGGCACAGGGCGATGGCGGCGGTATCCATCACGCCGAGGTTGCGCTGGATCACCTGTTCGTAGCTCAGCGTGTCGTAGCGGACCGCATCGGCATGGGTCTTGGGGTCGGCGTCGTACACGCCATCGACCTTGGTCGCCTTCAGCAGCAGGTCCGCGCCGACTTCGATCGAGCGCAGCGCGGCGGCCGAATCGGTGGTGAAGAACGGGTTGCCGGTGCCGGCAGCGAACAGTACCACCCGGCCTTTTTCCAGGTGACGGATGGCGCGGCGGCGGATGAAGTCTTCGCAGACTTCGTTGATCTTGATCGCGCTCATGGTGCGCGCTACGGTGCCGCGTCGTTCCAGCGCGTCCTGCATCGCCAGGCAGTTCATCACCGTCGCCAGCATGCCCATGTGGTCGCCGGTGACTCGGTCCATGCCGTTGGCGGCAAGCCCCGCGCCGCGGAAGATATTGCCACCGCCGATGACCACGCCGACTTGCACGCCGGCCTTGGCCACCGCAATGATCTCGTCGGCCAGGCTGCCCAACACCAGCGGATCGATGCCATAGTTCTCGGCGCCGATCAACGCCTCGCCGCTGAGTTTGAGCAGGATTCGGTGATAGCGCAGTGCGGTCATGCTGGACTCCTCGATGGACGTGGCCATTGCCGATGGCGGGGGCCAAAACTGGCAAAATAAAGGGGGAGCACCCAAGCCGGCATCGTCAACATTGAACCGAAAAGAGACTAAACCCACGTCGTCCCGGCGCAAGCCGGGACCCAGTGGTTGGCGCTGTCGTCAGCGTCCGGACTGGACCCCGGCGTTCGCCGGGGCGACGGGGTTTTCCCAACTCCTCCCATTGCGCAATCAGGCGAGACCGGCCTGCTTCATCACCTCGGCGGCGTAGTCTTCGGTCACCTTTTCGATGCCCTCGCCGACCACCAGGCGCCGGAATGCCAGCACTTCGGCGTTGGCTGCCTTGACCGCGGCCGCCACGGTTTGATCGGGGTTCAGCGCGTAGGGCTGGCCGTACAAGGTGACCTCGTTGATGATCTTGCTGATCTTGCCGCTGATGATCTTTTCGAGAATCGCGGCCGGCTTGGCGCGGTCCTTGTCGGACATCTTGGCCAACTCGATTTCCTTTTCCTTGGCGATGAATTCGGCCGGCACGTCGCTGTCCTTGATGTGCGGCGGGTTCATCGCGGCGATGTGCATGGCGATACCGCGGGCCAGCTCGGCGTCGCCACCGTTCAGTTCGACCAGCACGCCGATGCGGCCACCGTGTACATAGCCGACCACGATGTGTGCGCTGTCGATCCGCGCCAGCCGGCGCAGCTGCACGTTCTCACCGACCTTGGCGATCAGTGCGGCGCGTGCTTCCTCGACCGTTGTCGAACCCAACTTGACCGACTTCAGTGCGTCCACGTCGGCCGCGGCCGTGGCCAGGGCGGCTGCCGAAACGGCTTTGCAGAAGGCGACAAACTGTTCATCCTTGGCGACGAAATCGGTCTCCGAATTGATCTCGACGATCACCGCGCTGCGGCCATCGGTGGCGAGCGCGATGCGGCCCTCGGCGGCGACCCGGCTGGCTTTCTTGTCGGCCTTGGCCAGGCCGGATTTGCGCAGGTTTTCCATGGCGACTTCGATATCGCCCTGGGCCTCGGTCAGCGCCTTCTTGCATTCCATCATGCCGGCGCCGGAACGCTCGCGCAGTTCCTTCACCATTGTCGCAGTGACTTCCATAATGACCTCGTGCAGTTCAATTGATCGTGCCGCGCAGAGCGCGGCGGGTGCGAAGCGTCTGGCCTCGCGGGGATTGTGCCCGCGCCGTCCATGGTGCGGGAGCTGGCACGCGTCGCATGGCAACGCGGGCCGTTGGCGGCGCCTTATTCGGCGCCGT
>JBGSKT010000635.1:0-2688 GCA_041741075.1 Lysobacterales bacterium | reverse complement strand
ATCCTGAGCGAGCGCGCGCACCGCGCCGGTGCCGGCTGGGAGGTAGTCGAGAGGGCCATGGCGGCGGTCGAAGCCGAGCGTCATGCCGCCTGATGCGCCGGTACTGATCGAGGATGCCGCGGCCTGGCGCACGTGGCTTTGCCGGCAACGCTTCGATTGGTCGGCGCCGGCCACCGCCAAGGCGGTTGTGCTGGTGCGCCCGGACGGATTTGCGCTGGCTGCGGAATCGCAGACCGACAATGCCTATATGGCGAGCGGCGCCGTGGACTCAGCGGCCGCACTGCGCGAGCACGCGGCACTGGTGGGGGCATTGGCCGGTACTCTGGCGGTGACGGTATTTCCCGGCGATGCGGAGACGCCCGACGCCGTGTTCCCGAACAACGCCTTCGCCAGCGTGCCGGGCAAGCTGATCGTCGGCGCCATGCGCCACCCGGTGCGCCAGCGCGAGACCTGGCGCCGCGATATCCCGAACTGGTTCCGTAGCCGTCACGGTTGCGCGATCGAGCGACTGGACCAGGCCGGGGTGATCGCCGAACTGACCGGGGTACTGGTGATCGATCACCTGCGCAATCTCGGCTACTGCGGTCTGAGCGAACGGGTGAACCCGGCCGGCGCGGCGGCCCTGCAGCGCGCGTTCGGGTTGCGCGGGATGTTCGTGTTCGCGCTGCACGAAGGCGAGTACCACAGCAATGTGGTGCTGTCGGTGCTGGCCGGGCGCGCGCTGGTGCTGCACGCGGGCGCCTTCGTCGATGCGGCGGTGCCGGCGGCGATCGCTGCACTGTATGCGCCGCATGTGCTGTGGCTATCCGCAGCGGAGAAAGATGCCTTTTGTGGCAACTGCATCGCGCTCGCCAACGATCAGGTATGGCTGAGCACGCGCGCCGCGGCGGCCTTGCAGCCGGATCACCGCCAGCAACTGCAAACCGCCGGCTTTGCCCTGCACACGGTTGCCCTGGATGAAATCGAGAAAGCCGGCGGCAGCCTGCGCTGCTGTGTGTGCGAAGTATGGTGATCGGGCGGGGCGGGAGGCGGGAGACGGGAGACGGGAGACGGGAGACGAGAATGGTGCCCCCCGATTCCCGATTCCCGTCTCCCGACTGACACCTTGAACACTCAGCTGTTTTCAGGCAAGAGAGAAGGTCGCCCACAGACATGATCAAGGACCGCACCCGGTGAACCCGCCCCGACCCCCGCCCCGATTGGTTGCGCACAAGTTTGGCGGTTCCAGCCTGCGTGATGCCGAACGCATCCGCGCGGTCGCCGAGATCCTGCTATCCCGGCCGGAGGCCGAACAGGTGGTGGTGGTGGTCTCGGCCATGCAGGGGGTGACCGATGCCCTGATTGCCCTGGTCGCGTCCGCGGCACGGCGCGACCCGGGCTGGCGCGAGC
Organism: Lysobacterales bacterium; assembly: GCA_041741075.1. Classification (GTDB taxonomy): domain Bacteria; phylum Pseudomonadota; class Gammaproteobacteria; order Xanthomonadales; family Ahniellaceae; genus 0-14-3-00-62-12. The sequence goes on along the minus strand of JBGSKT010000635.1, from coordinate 1,299 downwards.
AATTGCGCGGCTTGCAGCAGCGCCACCTGGAGGCGGCCGCCGGTTTGCTCGATGGCGAGCTGACCGCGTTCGGCAACTGGCTGGCGGCTGAATTCGCCAATGTCGCCGATGTTCTGCACGCGCTGGCACTGATGGGCACCAGCAGTCGTGAGGCACTGGATCTGCTGCAGGGCATGGGCGAGGTCTGGTCGTCGCGCCTGTTGGTGGCGCATCTGCTGGCACGCGGGCAGGCGGCCGAATGGCTGGATGCGCGCGAGGTGCTGACCGTGCGCAGCGAGGAACTCGGGGTGATGGTCGACTGGCCGCGTTCGCAGGCGGCGTTTTCCGCCTGGCGCGAGCAGCACCCGGCGCCGCGGGTTGTGGCCACCGGCTACGTAGCGCGTGACGATCAGGGACGAGCAACCACGCTCGGACGCAACGGCAGCGATTACTCCGGTTCGATTTTCGGTGCCCTCGCCGGTGCCGACGAAATCCATATCTGGACCGACGTCGACGGTGTGCTCAGTGCCGACCCACGTCGGGTGCCGGAGGCGGTGTTGGTCCCCGATCTGAGCTTCGACGAGGCCTGTGAACTGGCCTACTTCGGGGCCAAGGTGATCCATCCGCAGACCATGGCCCCGGCGATCGCGCGCGGCATTCCGATCACCATCCGCAATACCTTCAGACCCGAGCACCCAGGCTCGCGGATCAGCCGCGAACGTTCCGCCACACCGCCGGTCAAGGGCGTCAGCGTGATCGACGGACTGGCCCTGATCAATGTCGAGGGCGCCGGCATGATCGGCGTGCCGGGCACCGCCGAGCGCCTGTTTGGCGCGCTGCGCCAGGGTGGCATATCAGTGGTGATGATCTCGCAGGGCTCGTCCGAGCATTCGATCTGCTGCGTGGTGCGCGAACCCGAGAGCGCGCGTGCCGGCGCGGTATTGAATGAGACCTTTGCGCGCGAGCTCGATCGCGGCTTCCTGCAGGCGATCAGCGTCGAGCCGGGCATCAGCGTGCTGGCCATCGTCGGCGACGGCATGGCCGGTACCCCAGGCGTGGCGGCGCGGCTGTTCGAACACCTGGCACGCGGTCAGGTGAATGTCCGGGCGATCGCGCAGGGCGCGTCCGAGCGCAATATCTCGGTGGCGATCCGCAGCCAGGATGCAACCAAGGCCCTGCGCGTGGTACACGCCGGTTTCTATCTTTCGGCGCAGACCCTATCCATCGGCATCATTGGGCCGGGCCATGTCGGCGCCGCCCTGATCGATCAGATCGGCGCGGTGCAGGCGCGACTGCGTGCCGATGCCGGGCTCGATCTGC
>JBGSKT010000634.1:0-2644 GCA_041741075.1 Lysobacterales bacterium | reverse complement strand
GCGCAACCGGGCGCGGCGGCGCAGTGCGCTGGATGAGCTGGCCTCGACGTTTCCCGATCAAGCGGTGCGCGCCCGCCTGCACCCGGTGCCGCATCATCTGGCGCATCTGGCCTCGGCGTTCTACGTCAGCCCGTTCGAGCGCGCGCGGTCGCGGTATCGGTCGATGGCGCCGGCGATTTCGCCAGCGGTGCCTGGGGTATCGGCGAGCGCGATACGCTCAGGCTCGATCGGCAGGTCTGGTTCCCACATTCGCTGGGCATTTTCTACCAGGCCATGACCCAGTATCTGGGCTTCCCGCATTACGGCGACGAATACAAGGTGATGGGTCTGGCGCCTTATGGCGAGCCGCACTACGTCGAGGCCATCAGCAGGTTGGTGGCGGCGGACCGCGACGGCGGCTATCGGCTGGACACGTCCTACTTCCGCCATGAGCGCGAGCGCATCGTGTTCGAATGGGACCAGGGTGTACCGAAATTCGAGTCGCTGTTCAGCCAGAAGCTGGTGGCCTTGCTGGGGCCGGCACGAGCGGGGGACGCGCCGCTGGACCAGCGCCACAAGGACATTGCCCGCTCAGTCCAGGTGGTGTTTGAAAACGCCTACCTGGGCTTGCTCACTGGTCTGTCCGAGCGCTACGGCACCCGTCAATTGGCGATCGCCGGGGGCTGTGCGCAGAACTCGGTGGCGAATGGCAAGATCGTCAGCCAGACGCCGTTCGAATCGGTGTACGTGGCCGCCGCCGGTTACGACGCCGGTGGTGCGCTTGGAGCGGCGTTGGAGGTTTCCCATCGCCTGGGCGCCGCGCGTGGCGCGCCACTGCTGCACGCGCAATTGGGCCCGGGTTTCGACGAGGCACAGATCGCCGCCCTGCTGGAATCGGAACAGGCACGGATCAGCGCCGAGGGCGTGCAGGTCGAGCACGTGGCTGACCATGCGGCCCTGGACGCGCGCGTCGTTGACAGGATGATCGAAGGCGGGGTGGTCGGCTGGTTCCAGGGGCGCATGGAGTGGGGGCCGCGCGCCCTCGGTCAACGTTCGATCCTGGCCGATCCGCGGCGCAGCGACATCAAGGAGATACTCAACCGCAAGATCAAACGGCGCGAATCGTTCCGCCCGTTCGCGCCCTCGGTGCTGCGCGAGCAGGTCGCCGCCTGGTTCAGCGAGGACGCCGACGTGCCGTTCATGGGCCAGGTGTTTCCGATCCGTCCGGAACAGCGTGAACGCATACCGGCGGTCTGTCACGTCGATGGCAGCGGCCGCCTGCAGACCGTGACCCGCGAACACAATCCGCGCTATCACGCCCTGATCGAAACCTTTTTCCAACGCACCGGTGTGCCGATGTTGCTCAACACCTCGTTCAACGAAAACGAACCGATTGTCTGCCGACCCGAAGAGGCCCTGAACTGCTTCCTGCGCACCCGCATGGACATGCTGGTGTTGGGCGACTATCTGCTGTGGCGGGCGGCGTGACCACCGCCCCGTAGGAGCAACGACTGCGGGAGCGACGGCACGTCGCGACCTAGCGATCGAAGCGACAATTGTGGGAGCGACGGCACGTCGCGACCTGGCTATCGAAGCGACAACTGTGGGAGCGACGGCACGTCGCGACTTGGCGATCGTTGCGACAGTCGCGACGTTCCGTCGCTCCCACAATCCATGGTCGCTCCCACAACGGTCGCTCCCACAATGGTTGACGCAGGCACCCGGGGGACGGTGGATGCGCTGCGCTTATCCACCCTGCACACAAGGAGAGAGAACCATGAGCGAAGCGGTCCTGGTCACCGGCGGCGCCGGATATATCGGTAGTCATGTCTGCAAGGCTTTGGCTGCCGCCGGCTATCTGCCGGTGACTTACGACGATCTGCGTACCGGCCACGCCGAGCTGGTCAAGTGGGGGCCGCTGGAAATTGGCGATGTCGCCGTTGGCGCGCGGGTGGCCGCGGTGGTGCGGCAATACAACATCAGCGCCTGTATGCATCTGGCGAGCTCAGCTTACGTCGGCGAGTCGGTGGCCTACCCCGATCGTTACTGGCGCAACAATGTGGTCGGTGGCGCCCTGCTGGTCGACGCCCTGGTGCAAAGCGGTGTGCGTCAGATCGTGTTCTCCAGCAGTTGCGCGGTCTACGCTGAGCAGGCGCTGGGCACGCTGACCGAGGCCAGCGTCAAGGCGCCGATCAATCCCTATGGCCATAGCAAGCTGGCGATGGAGTGGCTACTCGCCGACCGCGCCGCCGCCGGCGATCTGGACTACGCGGCGCTGCGCTATTTCAACGCCGCCGGATGCGACCCGGACGGCGAGACCGGCGAATGGCACGAGCCCGAGACCCATATCATTCCGCTGCTGCTCGACGTCGCCCTCGGCCGGCGCGAGGCGTTCAACGTGTTCGGAGCCGACTGGCCGACCGCGGACGGCACCTGTATCCGCGATTTCGTGCATGTCGTCGATATCGCCGCGGCGCACCTGCTGGCACTGCGCGCCCTGCGCTCGGGGTTGCGCGCCGAGGCGGTCAATCTGGGCTCGGGCACCGGTTTCAGCGTGCGTGAGGTACACGCCGTCTGCGAGCAGGTGACCGGCCGCAATATCCCATTGGTCGACCAGCCACGCCGGGCTGGCGACGCCGCCGCCCTGGTCGCCTCGGCCGACCGC
>JBGSKT010000633.1:0-1507 GCA_041741075.1 Lysobacterales bacterium | reverse complement strand
GGCCGCGGCCACCGCGGTCGCACCCGGCCACTGCTGAAACGCCTCGCTGGCGCGCCGGACGGCGAGTCCGTTGCCCGGGTCGTACTGGAACACCAGGGCGAATCCGGCCAGCAGTTCGGCATCCAGCAAGGCGCTCAGACTGACCAGCCGGCCCTGGTGGGGAAAACGATCGCCGACATTGCCGTACAGCACAAACTGCCCGTGGGCGCCGCTCTCGTAGGCCAGCGCCAGTTCCCGCGCCCACGCCGGGGCATCGACCGAAAGCGCCATGGCCTATTGCGATTCGGTTTCGCTGCTGCCACCCATGCTGCGCGTCGGTGTCGCCGGCAGGGCCTGGCCGTCGAGGCTGATGCCCTCGGCGGCGGCGAAATCAGCCAGGGCCTGGTCGGCCAGCGCGGTCATTTCTGCCTCCTTGACCCTGATCTGGCCCAGGTCCAGCGAATCACTGGCCACCCGGGCGCGGCCGGCGGCCTTGGTGCGTTCTTCCTCGACCATTTCATGCAGTCGGTTCAAGGTGTCGCCGGAGCCACCGATCTGGCCGATCATGCCCGAGGCCATCTCGTTCATTTCGGCGACCGCGGTTTTCATCCGCATGTCGTTGATCGCGCCCTTCAAGCCCTCGATCTTGGCGCGTGCGGCGGCCACCGAGACATCGCGCGCCTTGACCAGGTTCTGGTACATGGCTTCGGCGGCCTCCATCTGCTTGCGGTTCTCGACCAGCTCGCGGCTCACCGTCTGCAGGCGCAGGGCATGCTGGGCGGCCGCCTCCTTGTTGCCAGCGCGCAGATGCGCGGTGGTGCGCGCGCGCAGCTCGGCCTCTTCGGATTCGAGCTTGCGCACCTGGCCCATCAGCCGCTCGGCCAGGCCCGCATGCTGGGCCAGACCCTGGTTGTAGGTGCCGATCTGGCGGCGCAGATTTTCCTGCTCCAGTTCGAGCAGGCCCTCGGGATTCTGCTTTTCCAGATCCTTCACGAACAACGCCAGGAAACCGCGGAACACGTTCATCAATCGACCAAACATGGCAACTCCTTATCGCTGCGCTGGTGGAGCCGAACCGGGTCCGCGGCGGGCGGGCCGGTGTCGGCCGACAGTGTAGGGTGGATAAGTGTAGGGTGGATAAGTGTAGGGTGGATAAGCGCAGCGCATCCACCGGACAATGCCGAACGGCGGTGGATGCGCTGCGCTTATCCACCCTACGTTAACCACCCCAGGTCAACGACCCTCGTGCTCATTCCTTCGGTGGCGCGGCCTGCGCCCTGGTCTGCGCCCGCAGCATCGGCGTGGCCATCGGAATGGTCAGCATGGTGCTGGCCACCGCCATCAGCAACAGCGCGGTGAAGCTGGCGCTGCTGATGATCGCGCGGTCGAGCAGGATATTGGCGAAGATGATCATGATCAGCGCCTTGGTTTGCAACAGCCAGGCGATCAGGCCGGCCTCGCCGCGCGCCCAGCCGAGCAGGCGCCCGGCCAGATGGACGCCGGCGAGTTTGCCGCCGACGCTGGCGAG
>JBGSKT010000632.1:0-1886 GCA_041741075.1 Lysobacterales bacterium | reverse complement strand
AACTTTTCTCTCGAATATGTGCATATTCCTTCATGTAGCTTACTCCAAGCGAAACGCAAAGGCAAACACAGCGTTCCCTAGGCTTGGGCGCGAGGCAAACACGAAGGGCCGGATCAGAAGTGCGAAGGTAGGGCTAGCCGCCGGGACCCAGTTCCCGACACAGCGACTCAGTTCCCCACACTGCGACCCTGCCCAGCACTGGGCCCCGGCGAGCGCCGGGGCGCCGGGGCGTTTTGCCGCCTTTGGTCTCAGGTCTGCTGAGCGTCGCAGGATTTGCGACGGCAATGAGTTATCCACACGATTGCCACAGGCTTGTGCCTAACCAGAGTACGGGCCGGCGGTTACCATGGGGGTTCTTTCGAGGTGTATGCATGGCTGCCGTCAATCCGCTGCAAAGTTCCCATCGCAAGATCGACAGCCTGCGCGTGCCGCCGCACTCGATCGAGGCCGAGCAGGCGGTGCTCGGCGGTTTGATGCTGGTCCCGGAGAGCTGGGACCGGGTCGCCGACCGGCTGGTCGAGGTCGATTTCTACCGCCGCGACCACCAGTTGATCTATCGCGCCATCGGCGAACTGCAGGCGCGCAACCAACCGCCCGATGCGGTCACCCTGGGCGAGTGGTTCGAGGCCCAGGGCATCGCCGAACTGGTCGGCGGCTCGCGCTACATCCTGGAACTGGCCAGCACCACGCCGAGCGCGGCCAATATCACCGCCTATGCCGAGATCGTGCGCGACAAGTCGGTGCTGCGCAAGCTGATCGACGCCGGCAGCGAGATCACCGGCAATGCCTTCCAACCCGAGGGCCGCAGCACCCAGGAAGTGCTGGAGCAGGCCGAGCAGGCGGTGTTCCATATCGCCGAGGCCGGCGCCCGCGGCCGCCAGGGTTTCGTGCCGATGCGTTCGGCGGTGAAGGAAGCCTTCGCCTTGCTGCAGCAGCGCTTCGAGAACAAGGGCGCGGTCACCGGCCTGCCGACCGGCTTCACCGATCTCGATATTCTGACCGCCGGCCTGCAGCCGTCCGACCTGATCATCCTGGCGGCGCGGCCGTCGATGGGCAAGACCAGTCTGGCGGTCAACATGGCCGAATACGCCGCGCTCAAGACCAAGAAGGCGGTGGCGATCTTCTCGATGGAAATGTCTGCCTCGCAGCTCGCGTTCCGGCTGATCTCCTCGCTCGGGCGGATCAACCAGCAGCATCTGCGCACCGGCGATTTGCAGGATGAGGAATGGCCGCGGGTGACCTCGGCGATCACCCTGCTCGGCGAGTCAAAAATCTTCATCGACGATACCCCGGGCCTGTCCCCGGTCGAGCTGCGCTCGCGCGCGCGCCGACTCAAGCGCGAACACGATCTGGGCCTGATCGTGATCGACTACCTGCAACTGATGACGGTACCCGGCAACAAGGAAAACCGCGCCACCGAAATCTCCGAGATCACCCGCGGCCTGAAGGGTCTGGCCAAGGAACTGAACGTGCCGGTGCTGGCCCTGTCCCAGCTCAACCGCTCGCTCGAACAGCGCACCGACAAGCGCCCGGTGATGGCCGACCTGCGCGAATCCGGCGCGATCGAGCAGGACGCCGACGTGATCTTGTTCATCTACCGCGACGAGGTCTACAACAAGGAATCGCCGGACAAGGGACTGGCCGAAGTGATCATCGGCAAGCAGCGCAATGGCCCGACCGGCCTGGTCAAATTGACCTTTCTCGGCCAGTACACCAAGTTCGAGAACCACACCGCGCAGGACTATTCGGGGCACTTTGGATGAGTCGAGGCGCCATCGCCCGCATCGATCTCGGCGCCTTGCGCGGCAATCTGGCGCGGATCCGCGCGCTCGCCCCGGGCCAGCCCTTGATGGCGGTGGTCAAGGCCGATGGCTATGGCCACGGCC
>JBGSKT010000631.1:0-3904 GCA_041741075.1 Lysobacterales bacterium | reverse complement strand
TTGCCGTTTACCTTGACTACGGCCCAGCAGCGGGTGCTGGCCGAATGCGACGCCGACCTGGGCAGCGCGGTGCCGATGCTGCGCCTGATCCAGGGCGATGTCGGTTCCGGCAAGACCGTGGTTGCCGCGCTGGCCGCGCTGGCTGCCGCCGACAGCGGGGTGCAATGCGCGTTGATGGCGCCGACCGAATTGCTGGCCGAGCAACACTTCAACACCTTCAGCCGCTGGCTGGGGCCGCTCGGGGTGAAATTGGTGTGGCTGGCCGGCAAGGTCAAGGGCCGCGCCCGCGGCGAAGCGATGGCCGTGATCGGCGCCGATGCCGACGTGGTGATCGGCACCCACGCACTGATGCAGGAGGCGGTGCAGTTCCGCGAACTGGGTTTGATCGTGATCGACGAGCAGCATCGCTTCGGTGTGCACCAGCGGCTGGCGCTGCGCAACAAGGGCCGCGACGGCGAGCGCGTACCGCACCAGCTGGTGATGACCGCGACCCCGATCCCGCGTACCCTGGCGATGGCCGCCTATGCCGACCTGGATACCTCGGTGATCGATCAGCTGCCGCCGGGTCGGCAGCCGGTAAAGACGGTGGCGATGAACGCCAATCGGCGTGAGCAGATCACCGAGCGCATCCAGCACGCCCTGGCCGAGGGCCGCCAGGCGTACTGGGTGTGTCCACTGATCGAGGAATCCGAGCAATTGCAGGCGCAGGCCGCCGAAGTCACCTTCGACCACCTGCGCACTGCGCTGCCCAGTTTTCGCATCGGCCTGTTGCATGGACGATTGCGTCCGGCCGAAAAGCAGGCGGTGATGCAGGCCTTCGTGCAGGGCGAGATTCGCTTGCTAGTCGCGACCACGGTGATCGAGGTGGGCGTCGATGTGCCCGCAGCCAGCCTGATGGTGATCGAGAACGCGGAACGCATGGGACTGGCGCAACTGCACCAGTTGCGCGGCCGGATCGGTCGCGGCAGCGCCCAGTCCAGCTGCGTACTGCTCTATCAATCCCTGCCGGAACTGGCGCGCGAGCGCCTGCGCGTCATGCGCGAAAGCAACGACGGTTTCCGCATCGCCGAAAAGGACCTGGAGCTGCGTGGCCCGGGCGAGATCCTCGGCACCCGCCAGACCGGACTGATCGGCTTTCGCGTCGCCGACCTGGTCCGCGACGGGGTGCACCTGCCGCAGGTCCGCGAGGCGGCCGAATGGCTGCTGGAACACGCGCCAGACAGTGCCGACACCCTGATCGCGCGCTGGATCGGCGCCGGCCTCGGCTGCGCCGATGCCTGATGCCCGACCACTGCCAGACCCGGGAGTAGGCTGGCGGTGAGCGCAGCGCGTAGCCCGGATGCAGCGCAGCGGGTTTTCAACGGCGAAGCCGGTCATCCGGGATCTATTCGTGCGTAGCCCAGATGCAGCGCAGCGCGCTTTGAACAGGGTAGCGGGTCATCCGGCAACCCTCAGCCCGAAGCCGCCGTCGGGCCACGAATCAACGCCTTCAACTGCTGCATCTCGGCGTGGCTGATCGGTCGTGCCGGCACCCCGCCCCAGGTCTCGCCCGGGCCGACCCGCGAACCCGGCAATAGCACCGAGTGCGGCAGGATGGTGGCATCGTCGCCGATCTCCACGTCGCCCATCACCGTCGCTTTCTGGCCCACGGTGGCGCGCGCGCCGATGCGCACCGGCGCCACGGTCAGATGCCCACCGCCACCGAAATGCGCGAACAAGTGCACGCTGCCGCCGATCACGGCATCGTCGCCCAGACTGATCAGGCTGGGGTCGGAGATGAATTCGGTATTGATGAAGGCATTGCGGCCGAGGCGCATGCCCATCGCGCGCAGGAACCAGGTGCCGAATGGGGTCAGCGTTACGTACGGCAGAAAAGTGTAGCGGACCAGATAGAACAAGCCATTGTGCAGGCACCAGGGCAGGGCGGCGATCGAGAAATAGCCGCCACTGAACGAACGCACCCGGGTCGGCAGAACCAGGTTGTACACCGGCACCACCAGCAACAGGGCGAAACCGGCGATGAAAAAAGCCAGACCAAACCCGGTGCCCAAGGCCGGCCAGTAGCCCCAGTCGGGCAAGGCGGCGCACCAGACCTGCCAACGCGCCAGAAACCACAGCGCCGGGGCCAGCGCCCAACCGATGGCGGTGGCGGCGAGCGCATACAGAAACAGCACCGCCAGCGCATGCGACAGCCAATTGAAGCGACGGATGAAGCGATCGATCGTGCCCCGTGCCGGCGGATTGTGCGCGGTGCCGAAGTTTGCCCCGGGTTGCGGCAGCGAATCCTGCGCGCCACGCCCGCTGTGTTCGGCCGCCGCGTTCGAGGGACCGCGCAGAGGCTCAGCGGGATCGGGTTGGCTCATGCGTCACCGGCTGCCTTCGGGGCGGCTCTGCGCGGTGATCGCCCGACAGCACACAGCCGAGGCCGCGACGATTGCCGATCCGCTCGCCCGTGCTGCATGGTGCCATCTCAAAGGGACAGGCGCCGATCTTAGCGCAGCCATCGATCCGCAACCGGCCGCGGATCGATGGCCTGCGCCTGATTGCCAGTGCCGGTGTGAAGGCTGCGCGGCAGCGAACGAACCGGGTCTTTTGCCCGCCCGGCTCGGCCAGTCCCGGCTATTCGGGGATGTTCGGTTCGACCAGTTGCGCGAGCTGAAGCAGCGACTCCTGCCAGCCGAGGTAGCACATCTCGACCGGTATCGCCTCCGGTATGCCTTCCTGGACGATGCCGAGCTCGGTGCCACAGGCGACCGGGTTCAGCGACACGGTCACCTGCATTTCACCGGGCAGATTGGGGTCGTCGAAGCGGTCCGTGTAGCGATTCAGCTGGTTCGGTTCGAGCGCAAGATACTTGCCACCGAAGGAATGGCCCTGCCCGCTGGAAAAGTTGTGGAACGACATCTTGAACGTGCCGCCGACTTTCGCGTCCATGTGCTGGACCTTGCAGGTAAATCCAAAAGGCGCGATCCACTTGACCATCGCATCCGGCTCCAGGAACGCCCGATAGAGCTTTTCCGGGCCGGTGCGCAGAATTCGATGAAGTTTGACTGTGCCAGTGGCCATGCGGGTCTCTCCAGTTGGGATCGAACAAGGGTAGCGTTGCGGGAAGATGGCGCTGGAAACTGCATGCTGGGCTTGCAGCGGTCAGGTGATCGACGCAAGTGCCGGCGCAAGCCTCTCCACCGCAGCGCGGCTTGACGCAAAAACCAGGACCGTCCTGACTTGAATTTAGCGCCAGCGGGTGATCACCCGGATGCGCTGATCCGGCGGTGAATCGTACCTGCTGAAGATTTTGCCTTCTACACCAGCGAACCCAGGCGTCAAATCGGCCTTGACGAGCCGGCCGCTGCCACGTAAGCTTACCGACTGCTTTTCGATCACTTGACCCCTTAGAGGCTGTCGCCATGAAGCGCACCTACCAACCGAGCAAAATCAAGCGCGCCCGTGACCACGGGTTTCGCGCGCGCATGGCCACCAAGAGCGGCCGCCAAATCCTGAACGCGCGTCGCGCCAAGGGCCGTGTCCGGCTGATCCCCTAAGTCCGGGCGGCGGTCGTGTGCGGAGCGGGATTTCCACCAAGTGCCCGCCTGCTTGCCCGTTCGGCGTTTGATCAAGTCTATCGAGCCGGCCACAGTGCTGGCTCGACGTTTTTCCGGGGCTTGATCCTGTCCTCGCCGACCGGCGCAGCGCGTCTTGGCATCACCGTGCCCAAGCGCTGTGTGGCCAAGGCCCATGAGCGTAACCGCATCAAGCGGCTGCTGCGGGAAGATTTCCGTCGGCGCCGTCAGTGCCTTCCCGCGCTCGATCTGGTGATCCAGGCCAGGGGCGCGATCGCGACTGCGGATGCGCCCGCCCTGCGCCAGGACCTCGAGCGCCTGTTCAAGCGCTTGCTCGCCCTGCC
>JBGSKT010000630.1:0-9928 GCA_041741075.1 Lysobacterales bacterium | reverse complement strand
GGGTGGCGGCAGCGCCAGCCCGATCGTCTGGGGCGACAAGGTCTTCGTCCTTGCTGCCGTGTCGACCGAAAAGCCGGCCGAACCGGCCCGGGCCGAGAGACCCAGGCAGGCCGGGCCAAGAGGAGATGGCCAGGGTAGGGGGCCTGGACCCGGTGGTGGATCTCGAAAGCGCGGCGGCGGGATGATGACGCCCCCGAAGCCGACGGTTCCGTACAAGTTCGAAGTCGTCTGCTTCGACCGGAAGAGCGGCAATATCCTCTGGCAGAAAACGGCCCGTGAAGAGGTCCCTCACGAAGCATTCCGGCAAGGCGAGGGCGGCTATGCCTGCTATTCCCCGGTGACCGATGGCGAGAACCTCTATGTCAACTTCGGGTCGCGGGGGCTGTACTGCTACGACTTCCAGGGCAACCGCCAGTGGGAGCGAGAACTGGGCAAGATGAGCATCGTAGCCCAGTTCGGCGAAGGCGGCTCACCGGCGCTGTGCGGCGACAAACTGATCGTCAACCGCGATCACGAGGCCGGATCGGAAATCCTTGCCATCGACAAACGGACCGGCGAGACCGTCTGGCAGGCCAAGCGCGACGAGCCCACTTCCTGGTCTACCCCGCTGGTCGTCGAGCACCAAGGGAAAACCCAGGTGGTTGTGAGCGCGACCAACCGGGTGCGGGCCAGCCTGCTGATCGCGGAAATCGCCGGCCAGGCCAAACTGCGCGTGGATTCGTCGCGGGTGGGCGAACTGCTGGCCACGATCGCCTCGACCTACGAGGAGCCGGGCAAGGTCATCGACATGTACCAACGCGACCCACAGCTGATGTCCGGGCTGCGCAACCGTGTGCTCGAAGACCAGGTGATCGACTGGGTGTTCGGCGCCGCCCAGGTGATCGATGAGCGAATGAGCTTTCAGCAATTGATGCAGCCACCGGCTTGAGAAGTCGGTGCGCGACCGCATCTGCACTGTCCACGCAACGGAGTAATACCTGATGGAAACCGCTCTCAACCTGGTCCCGATGGTGGTCGAGCAGACCCCGCGTGGCGAGCGCGCCTACGACATCTATTCGCGACTGCTCAAGGAGCGGGTGATCTTTCTGGTCGGGCCGGTCGATGACTACAGCGCCAACCTGATCATCGCCCAGTTGTTGTTCCTTGAAGCCGAGAATCCGGACAAGGACATCAGCCTGTACATCAATTCACCCGGCGGCATCGTGACCTCGGGTTTGGCGATCTACGACACGATGCAGTTCATACGCCCGGATGTGAGCACCATCTGCATCGGCCAGGCGGCCAGCATGGGCTCGTTGTTGCTGGCCGCCGGGGCCAAGGGCAAGCGCCACGCGCTGCCACATTCGCGGGTGATGATCCACCAGCCGCTGGGTGGTTTCCAGGGCCAGGCCAGCGACATCGAGATTCACACCCGCGAGATCCTGCATCTGCGCGACCGCCTGAATGCGATCCTGTCGCGGCACACCGGCCAGCCGATCGAAACGATTGCGCGCGACACCGATCGTGATAATTTCATGGGGCCGGCCGCCGCGGTCGCCTACGGCCTGATCGACAGCATGATCGAGCGGCGCCCGGAAGAGAGCGTCAAACCTGGTTGATTGCGGGTAACAAGGTCGATATCGGTGTTCGGCTTTGGCACCGCAGCCGGTCGCGGTTCTGGTCCCGATTCGCGGCGCTTGAATTCCAGGATGGATGGATGCAAGGGCTCGCCCTTCGCGGCAGGGGACCGACGTCTCGCGATGCCCGCTGGGATCAACCCCGGAAAAGGCCTGTGCTATGCTCCGGCGCAAGCGTGCCGGGGTGATTGCGGTCATCGCTCGCAAGGCGATCGACCAACGCGGTCCGCGCTCTGCCGGCGATCGGCATGGTTGTTGCTGGTGTTTCCCCTGCGGTTTCGGCAACCCGACGCGGTTGCTGCCGGCGGGCAAATTCAGGTGATCGGATAAACAGTGATGAGCGAAGAACGCGGTGGTCGAACTGATGCTGGCAAAGTGTTGTATTGCTCGTTCTGCGGCAAGAGCCAGCACGAGGTACGCAAGCTGATTGCGGGCCCGTCGGTATTCATTTGCGACGAATGCGTCGAGCTGTGCAATGACATCATCCGCGAAGAGCTCGAAGAAAAATCTGCCGCAGCGCGCAGCCATCTGCCCAAGCCGCGTGAGATCCTGGACACCCTCGACCAGTACGTGATCGGCCAGCAGCGCGCCAAGCGCGTGCTCTCGGTGGCCGTGTACAACCACTACAAGCGGCTGGAGACGCGGCAGAAGAACGACGAAGTCGAGCTCGCCAAGAGCAATATTCTGCTGATCGGGCCGACCGGTTCCGGCAAGACCCTGCTCGCCGAAACCCTGGCGCGGTTACTCAATGTGCCGTTCACCATCGCCGACGCGACCACCTTGACCGAAGCCGGGTACGTCGGTGAAGACGTCGAGAACATCATCCAGAAGTTGCTGCAAAAATGCGACTACGACGTCGAAAAGGCGCAGAGCGGCATCGTCTACATCGACGAAATCGACAAGATTTCGCGCAAGTCGGAAAACCCGTCGATCACCCGCGACGTTTCCGGCGAGGGCGTGCAGCAGGCCTTGCTCAAGCTGATCGAGGGCACCGTCGCCTCGGTGCCGCCGCAGGGTGGTCGCAAGCACCCGCAGCAGGAGTTCCTGCAGGTCGATACGCGCAATATCCTGTTCATTGTCGGCGGTGCCTTTGCCGGCCTGGAGAAAGTGATCCAGGCGCGTTCCGAATCCACCGGAATCGGTTTTGCCGCCGAGGTACGCAGCAAGGACCGGCGCAGCAGCGTCGGCGACGTGTTGAAGTCGGTCGAACCCGAAGACCTTATCAAGTTCGGCCTGATTCCGGAATTCGTCGGGCGGCTGCCGGTGGTGGCCACCCTCGAAGAACTGGACGAGGATGCCCTGGTGAAAATCCTCGCCGAGCCGAGGAATGCGATCACCAAGCAGTTCCGCAAACTGTTCGAGATGGAAGGCGTGGAACTCGAATTTCGTGAAGACGCACTGCGTGCGATCGCGCGCAAGGCACTCAAGCGCCGCACCGGCGCCCGCGGTCTGCGCACCATTCTTGAGTCGGTCCTGCTCGACACCATGTTCGATCTGCCCTCGATCGAGAATGTCAGCAGGGTGGTGCTGGACGAAGCGGTGATCAACGGCTCGGCCGAGCCCTATCTGATCTACAGCAATCCGCAGCCCGCTGCGCGGGCGGTTGGGGCCGACTGATCGCCGAAAACGGCGCTGCCCGGCCCGAGCACGTCCTTGTAAGCCGGGATTTGGACCGCACTTGGGTGTTATCCGCGACCCGGCTGGTGCGCCCTTGGTCGCCGTCGTCCCATTCTGAGGAGTGATCATGTCTGCTTCCCGTAGCGAAGAAATTTTATCCGCGGTGCCGCTGCTGCCGCTGCGCGACGTGGTCGTGTTTCCGCACATGGTGGTGCCGTTGTTTGTGGGTCGTGAGCGCTCGATCCAGTCGCTGGATGCCGCCATGGCCGGCGACAAGCAGGTATTGCTGCTGGCGCAAAAGAGTCCGGACACCGACGACCCGGAAGCGGGCGACTTGTACGCGATGGGCACGCTGGCCAACGTGCTGCAGTTGGTCAAGCTCCCGGATGGCACCATCAAGGTGTTGGTCGAGGGGGTGGCGCGCGCACGCCTGGTCACGGTGGAAATCCGGGATGGCGTAGGCTTTGCCCGGGTGCAGACGGTCGAGTCGGAGAACCAGCGGGACGAGCGCGAAGTGCTGGCAGCGACCAAGTCGCTGCTCGGGCTGTTCGAGAACTTCATCAAGCTCAATCGTAAGGTGCCGCCGGAACTGATGACCACTCTGGCCGGCATCAGCGAACCCGGGCGTCTGGCCGATACCATCGCCGCCCACCTCGGCGTGCGCCTGCAAGACAAGCAGGAAGTGCTGGAGACCCTCGACGTATTTTCCCGTCTGGAACGCCTGATCGGGCTGGTCAATGCCGAAGTCGATCTACAGCAGATCGAGAAACGCATTCGCGGCCGGGTCAAATCGCAGATGGAGAAAAGCCAGCGCGAGTATTACCTCAACGAACAGATGAAGGCGATCCAGAAGGAGTTGGGTGACCTCGATGAGGCACCCAACGAAATGGATGATCTGGGTCGCAAGATCGCCAAGGCCGGTATGCCGAAGGTGGTCGAGACCAAGGCGCGGGCCGAGCACAACAAACTGAAGCAGATGCCGCCGATGTCGGCCGAGGCGACCGTGGTGCGCAATTACCTGGACTGGCTGCTGTCGGTGCCGTGGAACAAACGCAGCAAGATCCGCCAGGATCTGGCCGCCGCGCAGGAAGTGCTGGACGCCGACCACTACGGCCTGGAAAAGGTCAAGGAACGCATCGTCGAGTATCTGGCGGTGCAGCAGCGGGTCAAAAAGATGAAGGGGCCGATCCTGTGTCTGGTTGGCCCGCCCGGCGTCGGCAAGACCTCGCTCGGGCAGTCGATCGCGCGCGCGACCAACCGCAAATTCGTGCGCATCGCGCTCGGCGGGGTGCGTGACGAAGCCGAGATCCGCGGCCATCGACGCACCTATGTCGGCTCGATGCCGGGCCGGGTGATCCAGAATCTGGCCAAAGTCGGGGTGCGCAATCCGCTGGTGGTGCTGGACGAAATCGACAAGATGTCGGTCGACTTCCGTGGCGATCCGTCCTCGGCACTGCTCGAGGTGCTTGATCCGGAGCAGAACCACACCTTCAACGACCACTATCTGGAGGTCGATTTCGACCTGAGCGAGGTGATGTTCATTGCCACCGCCAATTCGCTTGACATCCCGGCGGCCCTGCTCGACCGGATGGAAGTGATTCGTCTGCCCGGTTACACCGAGGACGAGAAGATTCATATCGCCGAGCGTTACCTGTTGCCCAAGGAAATGAAGGCGGCCGGCCTGGTCGTAGGCGAGCTCGCGATCGGCGCCGATGCCATCCGCGACATGGTCCGCTTTTATACGCGCGAGGCCGGGGTGCGTAATCTGGGCCGCGAGATCGCCAAAATCTCGCGCAAGGTGGTCAAGCAATCGACCCTGCAGGCGGCTGCGCACAAGCTGAAGAGCGCTCGCAAGCAGAAGCTCAAGACGGTCAAGGTCGGCAGCGAGCAATTGCCCGCATTTCTGGGGGTGCGCCGCTTCAATTTCGGCCTGGCCGAGGTGGAACCCGAGATCGGTCGGGTGACCGGGTTGGCCTGGACCCAGGTGGGTGGCGACCTGCTCGATATCGAGGCGGCGGTGGTGCCCGGTAAGGGTAAGCTGATCCACACCGGCAAGCTGGGAGACGTGATGAAGGAATCGATCCAGACCGCGCTGTCGGTGGTGCGGGCACGCGCCGAACGCCTCGGCATCGATCCCGACTTCAATCAGAAACTCGATATCCACATCCACGTGCCGGAAGGCGCAACGCCCAAGGATGGTCCCAGCGCCGGCATCGGCATGTGCACTGCCCTGGTATCGGTGCTGGCGCGAAATCCGGTACGCGCGGATGTGGCGATGACCGGCGAGATTACCCTGCGCGGCAAGGTCCTGCCGATCGGCGGACTGAAAGAAAAGCTGCTGGCGGCGCATCGCGGCGGCCTGCGCACGGTGATCATCCCGGAAGAAAATGCCAAGGATCTGGTCGACATCCCGGACAACATTACCGCTTCGCTGGAAATCAAGACGGTCAAATGGATCGACGAGGTGTTGGAGCTGGCCCTGGCCAATCCGTTGCTGCCGGTGCCTGCGGCCCTAGTTGAGGTTGCGCCCGCGATCCAATCGGTGGGGGTCGGGGAAACCGTTGCCGAAGTTGGTGGTCCGCGTCGCCATTGACATCCGCAACCACTCGTGTTGGGGTCGGATCGACGCTGCCAATCGTGTTGCGCGGCCTTATTGCGACTGGTATAAAGTTCGCCCACCTGCAAGGACGCTGTGCTTGGCTGGCGACGGATCAAGCGGAATGAGATCCGACGGCGGGGCGATAATTTGCAGCGCGGTTAACCAAGGTCCTCAACTTTCCATACGAACGACGGAGAACTACATGAATAAGTCTGAATTGGTCCATGCGATCGCTGACAACGCGGAACTGAGCAAAGCCGACGCCGGTCGCTCGCTTGAAGCCTTCATCAAAGTGGTCAAGAAGGCACTGAAGTCTGGTGACACCGTTGCCGTCGTCGGCTTTGGCACTTTTTCGGTACGCAAGCGCGCTGCACGTACCGGCCGCAATCCGCAGACCGGCGCGACGCTGAAGATCAAGGCTTCGAAATCCCCGGGCTTCAAGGCTGGTAAAGCCCTCAAGGATGCGGTAAACTGATCCGCTTGCTGGGGTGCTTAGCTCAGCGGTAGAGCGTCGCCCTTACAAGGCGAGGGTCGGGGGTTCGAAACCCTCAGCACCCACCAGTTTCGGCGACGCGAGCCCGATCTGAGCAGTTCCCTACAGGGTCGGGTAGAAGCGCATCCGCTTCGCCCGAGCGATTGAAATGGAGTGGTAGTTCAGTTGGTTAGAATATCGGCCTGTCACGCCGAGGGTCGCGGGTTCGAGTCCCGTCCACTCCGCCATTCGACGCGAGGGCGCCCACAAGGCGCCCTTGTTTTTTTCAGCAGGACCGCCCACAAGGCGCCCTGGTTTTTTCAGCAGGACCGCCCACAAGGCGCCCTGGTTTTTTTCAGAAAGCCTACGGCCCAGCCGACCAAGAGCATTGCCCGACCATGCTGCAACGTATCCGTGACACCTCGTCCAGCAAGTTCTTCTATACCATCCTGCTCGTATTGATCGTCGGCGGCCTGCTGTTCTTTGGCATCGGCGATTACAGTTTTGGTGGCGCCCGCAGCTATGTTGCCAAGGTCGGTGGCGCCTACATCACCGAGCAGGATTTCCAGAGCCGCATGGACGAGCAGCGCCGCCGCATGCGCGGCATGCTGCGTGATGCTTACAATCCACGCATGTTCGAGACGCCCGAGTTCAAGCGCCAGTTGCTCGACCAATTGATCGATGAGGAATTGGTCACCCAGGCCGGCGCCGCCGCCGGGCTGGCGATCGGCGACACCCGGCTGCGCGAGGAAATTGCCAAGATCGAAGGATTCACGATCGACGGAAAGTTTGACAAGGATCGCTACCTGCTGGCGCTGCAGTCGAGCAACTTCACTCCGCAATTGTTCGAGCAGCGCATGCGCCACGATCTCGCGGTGGCCGAACTGCCTTCGCAGATCGTGGCCACCACCCTGGTCACCGATCATGACCTCGGGGCATTCGTCCGGTTGCGCGACCAGACCCGTGATTTCCGCCGGCTGGAACTGGCTCCCGTGGCCGCCAATCCGACCGCGATCAGCGACGAACAGGTCCGCGCCTACTATCAGGCGCACGCGGCCGATTTCAACAATCCGGAGCAGGTCTCGGTCGAATACGTGGAGCTCAATGGCGCCACCCTGGTCAGCGATCAGGCAGTCACCGAGGAAGAGCTGCGTCAGCACTATGGCGAACAGCTGGCGCGCTTTGCCACCCGCGAACAACGCCTGGCCTCGCACATCCTGATCGAAGTGCCGGCCAACGCCGACGCTGAAACGCAAAAGGCGGCCGCGGCCAAGGCCGCAGCGCTCGCCGCCGAAATCGCCGCCGGCAAGGATTTTGCCGAAGTCGCAACTGCCAGTTCCGACGATGTCGGGTCCAAGGCCAATGGTGGTGATCTCGGCTGGATCGTGCCGGGCATGATGGAACCGGCTTTCGAAGCCGCGCTGTATGCGCTGGCGCCGGGTGCGGTGTCGGCGCCGGTGCATACCGACCAGGGCTACCATCTGATCCAGTTGCGTGAACTGAAGGCCGGTACCACCAAGCCATTTGAGGAAGTGCGTGCCCAGCTTGAGCAGGAACTGCTGGCCGAACGCCACGGCGAACAGTTCGCCGAACTCGAAGACAAGTTGAATGCCGCCGCCGGTACCGCCAGTGGCACCCTGGAACCGCTGGCTGCGGCGATTGGCACCCAGGTCCAGACCAGCGCCCTGTTCAACCGGGAAATTGGCGACGGTATCGCGCTCAATCCGGCGGTGCGCGAGTCTGCTTTTTCGCCTGAGGTGAAGGAAGACGGTCTGAGCAGCGAGCCGATCGAGCTGGCCAAGGATCATCTGGTCGTGCTGCGCCTGGCTGAGCACAAACCGGTCACCCCGAAAAGCTATGAACAGGTCAAGGAGGGCATCGTCGCGCAGCTGGCCCGGGAAGCCGCCACCAAGCAGGCGCAGCGCGCGGCCGATGAACTGTTCAAGCGCCTGCTCGCGGGCGAGACCCTGGACGCGCTGGCGCCAGAGGTTGCCGGCAGCGTGATCGACGCCGCGGGGGTGGGCCGCGACGGCCTGAGCGTGGACCGGATGCTGGTCGAATCGGTATTCAAGATGGCGCGTCCGGCGGCGGGCGTGGTCACCCCGGGTCTGTCCGAGCTCGCCGGCAATCGCTTCGCGCTGGTCGAGTTGCGCGCGGTGCACGATGGTGAACTGTCGGCACTCGATGAGGCTGGCCGCCAGGCCGCCCGTGACCAGTTGCGCCAGGGGCTGTCGATGCTGGAAGTCGATGCCTTCCGCAAGGCATTGCGGGCGCGTATCCCGGTCACCGTCAACGAAGACAAGCTGTAACGCACTACACCCCCAGCCCGGTGGGCGGGGGTCGAGCGGGCCGTGTGAAACTGCGCTGCCGCTGGCTCAGATACCGGTCATGCCGAGCGTGCTGAAGCCGGAATCGACGTAGGTGATCTCGCCGGTGATCCCGGCGGCCAGGTCGGAGCACAGAAACGCCGCGACATTGCCGACCTGCTCGATGGTCACGTTGCGTCGCAGCGGCGCGTTCTGCTCGACGTGGTCCAGCATCTTGCGCAGATTGCCGACCCCGGCGGCCGCCAGGGTCTTGATCGGTCCGGCCGAAATGGCGTTGACGCGCACCCCTTCAGGACCCAGGCAGCGGGCCAGATAGCGGACATTGGCTTCCAGGCTGGCCTTGGCCAGGCCCATCACGTTGTAGTTCGCCAGTGCGCGCAGCGCGCCGAGATAGGTCAGGGTCAGGATCGCGCTGTCATGGCCGCGCAACAACGGCCGCGCCGCCTTGGCCAGCGCCGCCAGGCTGTAGCTGGAGATGTCGTGGGCGATGGCGAAGCTTTCGCGGCTGATGCTGTCGAGGAAGTCGCCCTGGATCGCCTCGCGCGGCGCAAAGCCGACCGAATGCACCAGAATGTCGAGGCGGCCCCAACGCTGTTCCAGTGTCTGCATCAGGGCGTTGATTTCGCTATCGCTGGCGACGTCGCAGGGCAGCACGATATCGCTGCCGAGTTCTTTTGCCGCTTTTTCGACGCGATCGCGCAGGCGTTCGTTCTGGTAGCTGAAAGCGAGCTCGGCGCCTTCACGATGCATCGCCTCGGCGATGCCGCTGGCGATCGAGCGTTCGCTGGCGATGCCGATGATCAGCGCGCGTTTCCCGTGCAGAAAGCCCATCGTTCGATCTCCTCATGGTGGTAATCGCATAGCTTAAACGAAGCGGTGCCGGTGCCATAGCCTTCATTGTGAGAACGACCAATGTAGGAGCGACGGCACGTCGCGACTGCCGGATCGCCAGCCATATCGCGAGTTGCATGCGCTCAGGGCTCCGCCAGCCGCAGCACCTGTCCGGGCTGGAGCACGCTGCCATGGTCACTGGCATTCCAGCGCAGCAAGTCGGCAAGCCGCAGGCGATAGCGCCGGGCGATGCTCCACAACGTATCGCCGGCATGGACCGAGTGCGTAGCTGCGCGGGCCACCACCACCGCGGGCGATTCCGAACCCGCGGCGATCGGCACCCAGATCCAGTCGCTGAGTGGCGCCGCCTCCCCGGCGGGCCGATGATTGACGGAGAGAAGCACATCGACAGCCAGCGCATGTCCGGCGGCCAGCGCCGCCCAATCGTGGTCGCGGGGCGTGCGCA
>JBGSKT010000629.1:0-6408 GCA_041741075.1 Lysobacterales bacterium | reverse complement strand
GCGCCTCGCGGCGTTTGTCGGCTGCAAGCTGGCCGTGTTCGTCAACCCCGGCGGCCAACCGCACCGCCACCCGCAGGCGGTCGATCACCCGCGGCTGGCCGTGTTCGTAGCGCGCCGCCACCAGATGGAAGCTGTTCGAACCCAGATCGACAGCGGCGAGTTCCTCGCCTTCACGGATGGCAAGCGGCATGGTTGGTTCTCACTGACACAGTCGGGCCAGCAGCGATTGCTGGGCGGCGTGGGCCGGTTCGCTGCCGGATTCGATCCGGGAATAGTGGCCATCGCTGTGCAATTGCCAGGCCTGCTGGTTGTCGGCGAGACAGTTTTCGATGGTCTCATCGAGTACCCGCCGCGCCAGGTCCGGGTCGAGGATGGGGAAGCACAGCTCGATCCGGCGCAGCAGGTTGCGATCCAGCCAATCGGCGCTGGAGCACCACAGTTCGCTGGCGCCGTCGTTTGCGAACCAGTACACGCGGCTGTGTTCCAGAAAGCGGCCGACCAGCGAGCGCACGCTGATTCGTTCGGATACGCCGCGGATGCCCGGGCGCAAACAGCAGGTGCCGCGCACCACCAGCTCGATGCGCACACCGGCGCGCGAGGCCGCGTACAGGGCCTCGATCACCTGCGCTTCATTCAGATGGTTGATCTTGGCGCGGATCGCGGCCGGCCGGCCGGCGGCGGCGTGGGCGGTTTCGCGATTGATCATGCCGAGCAGCCGCTGGTGCAGGGTGAACGGTGACTGCAGCAATCGCGTCAGGCGCAGCACCGGGCCGAGCCCGGCGATCTGCAGGAATACCTTGTGTACGTCCTCGCTGATTTCAGGATGGCAGGTGAGCAGGCCGATGTCGGTGTAGCTGCGCGCGGTGCCGGCGTGGTAGTTGCCGGTGGCCAGGTGCACGTAGCGGCGCAGTCCGGATAATTCGCGGCGCACGATCAGCAGCATCTTGGCGTGGGTCTTGTAGCCGACCACGCCATAGACCACCTGCACCCCGGCTTCCTGCAGGCGATTGGCGACCCCCAGGTTGGCTTCTTCATCGAAGCGGGCGCGCAGTTCGATCACCACGGTCACGTCCTTGCCGGCGCGGGCGGCGTCGATCAGGTGGCCGATCAGCGGCGAGTCCTTGCCGGTGCGATACAGGGTTTGCTTGATCGCCAGCACATCCGGATCGGCGCTGGCCTGACGCAGCAGGTCCTGCACCGGCATGAACGAATCGAACGGATGGTGCAGCAGCACGTCGCCTTCGCGGATTACGTCGAACAGGCTGGCCGCGTTGACCAGCCGCGACTGCAGTCGCGGCGTGAACGCGGGAAACTTGAGGTCGGGGCGGTCGATCATGTCGTAGATCGCGCCGACCCGGCTCAGGTTGACCGGTCCATGGCAAAGGTAGATGTCTTCGTCGGCCAGCTCGAAATTGGCGATCAGAAACTTGAGCGTGGCCTTTGGGCAGTTGTCGGCCACTTCCAGCCGCACCGCCTGGGCATAGCCGCGTCCGCGCAGCTCGTCCTTGATCGCGTCGGCCAGGTCTTCGGCGTCGTCGTCGTCGACGATCAATTCGCTGTTGCGGGTCACCCGGAACTGGTAACTGCCCTTCACCTCCATGCCCGGGAACAGGTCGGCGACAAACTCCAGCAGGACGCTCGACAACAACACGAAATCCTGCGCGCCCTCGCCGAGCTCGCCGGGCAGGCGGATCACCCGCGGCAGCGAACGCGGCGCGCGTACCACCGCCATGTGCCCCTCGCGGCCGAAAGCGTCGCGGCCTTTGAGCAGCACCATGATGTTCAGGCTCTTGTTCAGAATGCGCGGGAACGGGTGCGCGGGGTCGAGCCCGAGCGGCGACAGCACTGGCTGGATCTGGTCTTCGAAATAGCGTTGCAACCAGCTGCGCTGGCGGGCATTCAGTTCGTCGCGCATCAACACCCGGATGCCCTGGCGCCGGAGCGCCGGCCGCAGGGTGCGATTCCACAGCTGGTACTGGGCGGCGACCAGTTCCAGGGCGCGGCTGCGGACGCGATTGAACGCCTCCAGCGGGCTCAGTCCGTCCGGCGCGGGAATGCCACCGCCAAAGGCAATCTGCTGCTTCAGTGCGGCTACCCGGATTTCGAAGAATTCGTCGATATTGGTCGAGCAGATGCACAGAAAGCGCAGCCGGTCGAGCAGCGGCATGCTCGCATCCTGGGCCTGCGCCAGCACCCGCGAATTGAACTCGAGCTGAGACAATTCGCGGTTGATATAGAGGGTGGGATCGCGCAGGTCGCGACCGCTCCGGGGTTTGTTCATGGTGCAGCGTTTCCTGGTTCTGCGTTGCGCCGGGAACGGTCGGCGCCGGATTCCGCCCTAAGCAAACGCTGCGCCGGAAACACCGCGGTAAAGCGGCTGCCGACGCCGGGCTCGCTCTCGATCAACAACTGCGCCTGGTGGCGCAGCAGCACATGTTTGACGATCGACAGCCCGAGCCCGGTGCCGCCCTTGTCGCGCGAGCGGCTGGTCGAGACCCGGTAGAAACGCTCGGTGATGCGTGGCAGGTGCTCGGCCGGAATGCCGTAGCCGGTGTCGCTCACACAAAACTGTACGACGCCGTCATGTTCGTGCCAGGCGATGCGTATTTCGCCGCCGGGCGGAGTGTAGCGCACCGCATTGGTGACCAGATTGGAGAACGCGCTGTGCAGTTCCTTGGCCGATCCGAGCAAGTCGCAGTCGCTGGCGCATTCGACACTGATCCGGTGCTGGCCCTTGGAAACGCTGTCGGCCTCGCCGCGCAGCTGGTTGAGCATGGACCGCATCGGTACGCGTTGGTTGTTGACGCCGCCGTCGGCGTCGAGCCTGGACAGGGTGAGCAGGTCCTCGACGATCTGGGTCATGCGCGTCGATTGCCGACGCATTTCTTCGACCATCGGCGCGATCTCCGGGTCGTTTTCGGTTTCGATCATTTCCAGATAGCCGTGGATCACCGTCAGCGGCGTGCGCAGTTCGTGCGAGACGTTGGCGACGAAATCCTTGCGTACCTGTTCGAGCCGCAGCAGGGTGCTGATATCGCGCACCACCAGCAGCCACTGCTCCTGCGAATAGGGGATCAGTTTCAGGCTGAGCCGGACCTCCGGGCAGCCTGGCGCGGGTACATCCAGTAAGGGCTGTTCGACTTCGTCGCCGTGCAGCCAGCTGGTGATCGCTGGTGCCTCCAGCAGACGGTCGAGCGGTTGGCCACGATGGCGGCTGCGGTGGATGCCGAGCAGTCGGCGCGCAGCCCGGTTCGACCAGATCAGTTGCCGGGTATTGCTCAGTACCAGCACGCCGTCGGGCAGTGATTCGGCCGCCTCGCGGTAGCGCTGCAACTGCTGTACCAGACGCCGTTGGCGTTGGCGATCGGTTTGATGACGTTGTTGCATGAAGCCGGCGATCTCGCTCAATACACCTGAGTCCGGGAGTGGGGAGGGGCGGCCGCGGTCATACAACCAACATTGCAGACGGCGCAGATTGTGCAGCGACCACAGCGTATAGCCGGACAGTGCAATCAGCACGGCGCTGGCCGGATGTCCGCTGGCCAGGCCGAGCAGGAGGGCCGCGACCAGCAGCAGCAGCAGGCGGCCCAGCGCAACCTGCCAGGCGTGGGAACGCAGTAGTGGAGAGGTCGCCATCATCGCGCAAGTCTACCCGCCGCCCGGGTGCATCGCGCATCCGGGCCGGCCGCCGGATGCTCAGATGAGTGCTGAAAACCGGTAGCCGGAGCCGCGCACGGTCTGCACCATGTCGTCCTTGGCGTAAGGCTCCAGGGTCTTGCGCAGGCGTCGGATGTGTACGTCTACGGTGCGTTCCTCGACGTAGACCGAGCCGCCCCAGACATGATCCAGCAACTGGTCGCGGGCATAGACGCGGTCGGGATGGGTCATGAAAAAATGCAGCAGGCGGTATTCGGTGGGGCCGACCGCGACCGCTTCGCCATCGGCGAACACGCGATGCGCGGCGCCGTCGATGCGCAGGCCGCCCAGTTCGACGTTGCCGGTCTCGGTGTCGGCGCTGCTGCGGCGCAGCACCGCCTTGACCCGGGCCATCAGCTCGCGCACCGAGAACGGTTTGACCACGTAGTCATCGACCCCGGCGTCGAGTCCGCTGACACGGTCGTCTTCTTCGCCGCGTGCGGTCAGCATGATGATCGGGATTTCTCGGCTGAGTTCCTCGCGGCGCAGGCGGCGGGCGTATTCGATGCCACTGATCCCGGGCAGCATCCAGTCGAGGATGATCAGGTCGGGAATGTGGTTGGCGATCGCCTCGGAGGCGGCGCGCACGTCGGGGGCGAAGTCGGCGAGCATGCCGCCACGGTTGATCGCAACGCCGATCATGTCGCGGATCGCGATCTCGTCTTCAACAATCAGGATGCGTTTTTGCATGCGTCATTCTTCGGGTCCGGGTTGCCCAGATTAAACGACAGAATTGTTGCATCGGCATGACGGCGCGAACGGCAGACGGCGTAGCGACGAAACAGTGGCCGTTGTGTGAGCGACGGCAGGTTGCGACGGCTGGATCCAGCAACAGTCGCGACGTGCCGTCGCTCCCGCAGGTTGCTCCTGCTTCCCGACTGCCGAACGTCAGGGCGGTGGTGGTTCGCGGCGCCGTTCGCGTTCGAATTCGAGGATATACGGCGTGATCAGGGCGACCAGCGCCTCGACCCGGGCGCGCTGGTAGTAGTCCAGATTGGGGCGCTTGAGCAGGCGCTGCAATTGTTCCATTGCGTCCAGCGGGCGGCCGCTCAGCAGGGCGACTTCGGCGTGCGCTTCCAGTGCACGCAGTTCCTGGCCGGCCAGCTCGCTGGCGCGAGCGAAGGCACGCTGCGCGGACAGATCCTCATCACCGGCAAAGATCAGCCCGCGCAGCAGGTCGGCTGACCTGGCGCCGTTGGCGCGGGTCTCGGTGGCATTGAGCATGGCGGCATAGGCGAGCGTCACCGCACGGTTGCCGGGGTAGTGCCGGACCAGACGTTCGGTGCGGTCCAGTGCCGTGTCCAGGTGGCCGGCGGCCCGCTCGGCCTCGGCCAGCGGCAGTTCGAACAGCGGATTGCCCGGGTCGGCCCGGGTCAGCCGGCCGAGCGTATCGCGGGCGGCCTCGGACTTGCCGGAGGCGAGCTGGGCCAGGCCCAGGCCGTAACGCAGCGATTCCCTTTCACGGTCGCTGGCGAGCACCAGACGGCCCTGGTAGTAGGGAATCTGCGCCTGGGCATTGTCGGTGGACAGCACCCAGGCGCGCTCGCGCATCAACAGGAAGCGGCGGTCGTCCAGCGCGTTCTGGTCGATCACCGGCTTTTCCAGCGCGCGCATCGCCTCGGCGCGGTTCTTGGCCTCGGTTACACGCGAAACGGTGACCGGGTGGGTGCGCAGGAATTCCGAGCCCTCTTCGGCGGTGCCGCGCACCGCGCGTGCCATGCGTGCGAAGAAATTGGCCATGGCGTCGGGGTCGTAGCCGGCGCGGTGCAGGGTCTGGATGCCGACCCGGTCGGCCTCGTATTCGTTGTTGCGGGTGAAGGTAATCGATTTCTGTTGCATCAGCCCGAGCCCGCCGATCAGCGCCGCTTGGGTACCATCGCCGTTGCCGGCACTCTGCGCCGCGATCGCGGCGGCGAGCATGCCGAGCAGGATCGGCAGCGAAACCTTCTGCATCGACTCCACCGCCCGCACCAGATGGCGCTGCGAGACGTGGGCGATTTCGTGTCCGATCACCGCCGCCAGCTCACTTTCGTTGTCGGCGGTGTGGATCAGCCCGGTGTTGACCCCGATGAAGCCGCCGGGTGCGGCGAAGGCGTTGATGTCCGGGGTGCGCACAGTGAAGAAGGTAAAATCGCCGGCTTGGCGCTCGCTCTGCGCCACCAGCCGGTAGCCGAGGCCGTTTAGATAATCGCTGAATAGCGGGTCGTCCAGCACCAGATTGTGCGCACGGAACTCGCGCATCATGGAAACCCCGATGCGCCGCTCCTGCTCGGGCGAGATCAGGGTATCGGCCGAAGCGCCGATATCCGGCAGCGCGAGATCCGACGATTGCGCCCACGCGACCGTGCCGCTGATCGCTATAATCGTCATGAAAATCAATCTAGCCACGGTGTGCCTGTCAATCCGATGGGATGGTCATGCCGGTAGACCCGGGCGCTGCGCAAGGTTGGTGCATCTACGTGCCCGAATCGGGCGGAATGCCTGAATCGGGCGGAATGCCTGAAGCATTGGCAATCCATCAGCCTTAGCCTAGCGAGAGTTAACGGCAACGTCACCCTGTGCAATACGCCCTGTTCATCCGAGACTCAAGCATGCACGGCGAGGCGCTGTCGAGCGCTGGGCGTTTTGCTGCCGCGGCCCTGGCCCGCGGCCACCGCATCCGTCTGGTGTTCTTCCACGGCGACGCGGTGCTGGCCCTGGCCCAGCCCGCCG
>JBGSKT010000628.1:0-5395 GCA_041741075.1 Lysobacterales bacterium | reverse complement strand
CCAGGTCGCGGCGAGCGGCTCGGTCGATCTGCTGATCGCCGCGATCGTCGGTGCTGCCGGCCTACCCAGCACCTTGGCCGCAGCCGCGGCCGGCAAGACCATCCTGCTCGCCAACAAGGAATCGGTGGTGATCGCCGGCGCATTGCTGTTTAGCGCTCTGGCCGCAAGCGGCGGCCGGCTGATTCCGCTCGACAGCGAGCACAACGCCATCTTCCAGTGTCTGCCCGCGGATTACGCACGCAACCCGGATGCGCATGGCATCCGCCGGGTGCTGCTGACCGCCTCCGGGGGGCCGTTCCGTGGCTATGACCGGGCGCGGCTGGCGACCGTCACCCCGGCCCAGGCGGTGCGCCACCCGCGCTGGCAGATGGGGCCGAAGATCTCGGTCGATTCGGCGACCCTGATGAACAAGGGCCTGGAAGTGATCGAGGCGCACTGGCTGTTCGGCTTCAGCTCGGCGCAGATCGAGGTGCTGGTGCATCCGCAGAGTCTGGTGCATTCCCTGGTCGAGTACGCCGACGGTTCGCTGCTGGCGCAGGTCGGTCCGGCCGATATGCGCACGCCGATCGCGCAGGCATTGGCCTGGCCGGAACGGATCGAAAGCGGGGTCAGCCCGCTCGACCTGATCAGCAGCGGGCCGCTCGAATTTGAGCCGCCGGACCAGGACTTGTTCCGCTGCCTGCCGCTGGCCCGCGCCGCCCTGCTTGCCGGTGGTGCGGCGCCGGCGGTGCTGAATGCCGCCAACGAAGTCGCGGTGGCGGCTTTTCTGGCCGGCCGCCTGCCGTTTCTGGCGATTCCGGAGGTGATTGAGCACGCCCTGGCTGGATTCGTTCAGTCCGGCCCGCTTACACTGCCCGACCTGCTCGCCGCCGACGCCGCCGCCCGGCGCCTGGCCACCGATCACGTCGGCACACTGGAAGCACGCAATGACTGAGTTTTTTGGATCGATCTGGTGGTACCTGGTCACCATCGGAATCCTGGTGACCTTCCACGAATTTGGCCACTTCTGGGTGGCCCGCCGCTGCGGCGTCAAGGTGCTGCGCTTCTCGATCGGCTTCGGCAAACCGCTGTGGACGCGGGTCGGCGCCGACGGTACCGAGTATGTGCTGGCCGCGATCCCGCTCGGCGGTTACGTGTCGATGCTCGACGAACGCGTCGAAGAAGTCGCCCCGGCGCTGCGCGGGCAGGCGCACAACAACAAATCCACGACCCAGAAGATCGCCATTGCCGCGGCCGGCCCAGCCTTCAACTTTCTGCTCGCGGTGCTGGCGTTCTGGCTGATGTTCACCATCGGCAAGCCGGATTTCCTGCCCGTGGTAGGTACCCCGGAGGGTGTCGCCAAACAGGCCGGGCTGGAGTCCGGTAGCACCGTGCTGGCGGTCGCTGGCACTGACTACCGGACCTGGTCCCAGGTTTACGGCGAGGTGATCGAAGCGGCCCTGTACCGGCGCGATGTCGAACTGCGCGTGCGCGAACCCGATGGCGACGAGCGCAGCCTCACCCTGGCCCTGTCCGGCATTCCGCGGGAAACCGAGGACCGCGACCTGGCGCGCGCGATTGGACTCCGCCCGACCGGTTTCGCCTTCATCGCCGAAACGTTGAGCGCCGGCGACCCGGCGGCGCTGGCCGGCATCCAGCCCGGCGACCGCATGCTCGACATCAACGGCAAACCGGCCCGCGACTTCGACTCCTTCGTCGATCTGCTGCAGCGCGAGGCGGCGATCGATCCGACCGTGCGGGTCGGCGTCGAGCGCGCGGGTGAACGTCTGCAATTCAGCGTGAGCGCGCGCCACGATAGCGAAGACCCGGCCAGCCGTTACCTGATCGGCGTCGGCCCGCGTGCGCCGGAGCCAAACACGACGCTTCGTTACAACCCACTGGCGGCGCTACCGGCGGCGCTCAATGAGACCTGGGTCACCACCACCAAGACCCTGGCCCTGCTGCGCGACATGCTGGTCGGGGTAATCTCGCCCAAGCATCTTTCCGGTCCGGTCACCATCGCCCGGGTCGCCAATGCCGTGGCCAGCCACGGCCTCGCCTGGTTCCTCGGATTCCTGGCCGCGGTCTCGGTCGGAATCGCCATTCTCAACCTGCTGCCGGTGCCAATCTTGGACGGCGGGCACATCCTCCGCTACCTTATAGAGTCGATTCGGGGGCGAGCCTTGAGTGATCGGATCGAGCAGCTTGGCCAATACCTCGGCCTGGTCCTGCTCGTCGGGCTGATCGGGCTCGCCTTGTTCAATGATCTGCTGCGCTGATCCGGGCCGCTCGACCGCGCAGCACCCGCACCACCAACAACAGCCCAGGGCCCGATCCTGCGCACGAATCTGAATTCGGAGTAGCACTTTGATGCGACGCCTTGCCGCCCTGTTCCTGGTCTTGTTTTCCGAGCTGACATTCGCCGCCGTCTATCCGCCCTTTGTGGTCGCGGACATTCGTCTGGAGGGCCTGACCCGGGTCCCGGCCGGGACCGTGTTCGCCAGTTTCCCGATCGAAAAGGGCGACCGGGTCGACCGCGTGCGGCTGGCCGAAGCGGTACGCACCCTGTTCAAATCCGGGTTTTTCAACGACATCCAGATCGGCCGCCAGGGCGACATCCTGGTACTCACCCTGGTCGAGCGCCCGGCGATCGCCAAGGTCGAACTGATCGGCAACAAGGACATCAAGACCGAAGACCTGACCAAGGGCCTGAATGAAATCGGGCTGGCCGAGGGCGAGACCTTCCAGCGCATCCAGCTCGAGCGCATCACCCAGGAGCTGACCCGGCAGTACAACAACCGCGGCAAATACGGGGTATCGATCAAGCCGCAGGTCGAAGAACTCGACCGCAACCGGGTCAACATCAAGATCGTGATCAAGGAAGGCAAGGCTTCGCGCATCCGGCACATGAACATCATCGGCAACGATAGCTTCAAGGAAAAGGACATCCTCGATACCTTCGAATCCAGCGTCACCCGCTGGAACAGCTGGTACAAGCGCAACGACCAGTACTCGCGCGAGAAACTGTCGGGCGACATGGAGAAACTGACCTCGTTCTACCAGGACCGTGGTTATGTCGATTTCAATGTCGAATCGACCCAGGTATCGATCAGCGCGGACAAGCGCGACCTGTTCATCACCGCCAATGTGCGCGAGGGCGCGGTCTATACCCTGACCGATGTCAAGCTGACCGGCGATCTGGTGCTGTCGGAAGACTTCATGAAGCAGCTGATCTTCGCCAAGCCCGGCGAAATCTATTCGCGCAAGAAATTCGAGGCCAGTTCCGATGCGATGACCCGGGTGCTGTCCAACGTCGGCTACGCCTTCGCCGAGGTCAACCCGATCCCGACCATCGACCGCGAGAAGAAGACCATCGCGATCACCCTGCTGGTGGTTCCGGGCAAGCGCGTGTACGTGCGCCGGATCAACTTCCTGGGCAACACCCGTACCCAGGACGAGGTGCTGCGCCGCGAAATGCGCCAGCTCGAAGGCGCCTGGTTCTCGCAGGCGGCGATCGATCGCTCCAAGACGCGTCTGCGCCGACTCGGCTTCTTCAGCGATGTCACCATCGAAACGCCCAAGGTGCCGGACACCGAAGACCAGGTCGACGTCGTGGTCACGGTCAAGGAACAGGCCTCCGGCAGCTTCCAGTTCGGGCTCGGCTTCTCGCAATTCCAGGGCCTGATCACCACGGTATCGCTGACCCAGCGCAATTTCCTCGGCACCGGCAACAGCGTTGGTCTGACCGTACAGAACAACAAGTTCAGCAAACGCCTGGCGCTCAATTTCACCGATCCGTATTTCACCGATGATGGCCTGAGTCTCGGCTACCAGTTGAGTTACGCCAAACAGGATTTCGGCGACGCCAACCTGGCCCAGTTCACCACCAACAATGCCGCCGGCTCGGTGCTGGTCGGTATCCCGCTCACCGAGGTCGATACCCTCTCGGTCGGGCTGGGCTGGAGCCGCGAGCAGGTCACCACCACCGACGGCTTGACCGCGCAGGTGCTGATCGATCAGATCAGCCGTGAACTCGGGCCGCGCGAATCGTTCCCACGCTTCCATACCGACGACGATGGCGATGGCGACCCCAACGACATCCAGGACGACGACGGCATCCCCGGCATCGATCCGGTGGTCAACGGCGGCAGCCGGCGCTGGAACATCAATTCCATGACCCTGTCCGGCGGCTGGGCGCGCGACTCGCGCAACAAGTTCTTCGCGCCGACCCGCGGCTCGTTCCAGCGCATTTTTGGTGAGGCCACTCTGCCCGGTTCCGATTGGGAATGGTGGAAGATCAACTATGAGGGTGGGCGCTATTTTCCGATCGGCAAGGGCGACCGCTGGTCGTTCCTGACCCGAGTTGGATTCGGCTATGGCGATGGCTATGGCGGCAATTCCAGCCTGCCCTTCTTCGAGAACTTCTTCGCCGGCGGCTCCGGCTCGATTCGTGGCTTCGAGGACAACACGCTCGGCCCCTTCGACGTGAACCTGAGCCAGTTCAACAACTTCCGGCAACCGCTGGGCGGCTCGTTCAAGACCGAGGGCAGCGCCGAACTGATCTTTCCGGCACCCTTCGGCAAGGGCGGCGGTGATTCCTCGCAGTTCTCGGCGTTTTTCGATATCGGCAATGTATTCGAGAGCGTCAACAGCTTCGATGTCAACGAGTTGCGCGCATCGACCGGATTGTCGTTCAAGTGGCAAGCACCGGTCGGACCGATCGTGATCAGCCTGGTCAAACCGCTAATCAAGAAAAGCGGCGACCGCACCGAGGCCATACAATTCACTTTCGGACAACAGTTCTGATCTGCCTGGAGCGAAGCCATCCGTTTTGCCGCCCTGCCCCGACCGGAACCAAAGCCGCCAGGCATCCATGCGATGCGTCTGGCGGCTTTGCTGTTGGCGCTGGTCTGGCTGCAACCGGCCCTGGCACAGAACCTGGGCACCCGGATCGGCTACGTCGACATGAAGCGTCTGCTCGACAATGCCCCGCAGGTGGTCGAGGGGCGCAAGCGCCTGGAAGCCGAATTCCAGGCCCGCGACCAGAAATTGAAGGCCGGGCAGGCAGAGCTCGCCGAACTCGAAACCCATGAACGCCGCGACGCTGCGATCATGCCCAAGGCCGCGGCCGACGCCCTGCACAACCAGATCGAAACCCTGCGCCGCACGCTGGACCGCACCCGCAAGCAGATGGGTGAAGACCTGAAAGCGCGCCTTGACGAGGAACTCAACCGGCGCTGGCCGGAGATCAACGACGCGGTGATCGCCTATGCCCGTGCGCAGGGCTACGACCTGGTAATACCGGCACCGGTGCTGTATGCGAGCGCCGCCGTCGATATCACCGACCGGGTGCTGGAACGACTACGCGCCGCGGCGGCAACGCCCGAGCAGCGTGACGGACCGCAGCCGTGACGAC
>JBGSKT010000627.1:0-2379 GCA_041741075.1 Lysobacterales bacterium | reverse complement strand
GAGCTGGCGCACGCCCTCGGCCAATCGCTCCGGCGCCAAGCCGTGCAGGCGGCCGAGTTCCAGGGCCAGCAACAGCAAGGCGCTGAGCTGGGTGATGAAGGCCTTGGTCGAGGCCACGCCGATTTCGGGGCCGGCGCGGGTCATCAGGGCCAGGTCGGATTCGCGCAACATCGAGGATTCCGGCACGTTGCCGATCGCCAGCTGGGCCAGATAGCCCATGCCGCGGGCCATGCGCAGGGCGGCCAGGGTGTCGGCAGTTTCGCCCGATTGCGAGACCGTGACCAGCAGGCTCGCGGTCGGCACGATCGGATCCCGATAGCGGAATTCGCTGGCGATATCAACATTGACCGGGATCCGCGCCAATGACTCGATCCAGTACCTGGCGACCAGGGCGGCGTGGTAACTGGAGCCGCAGGCGACGATCTGCACCGCCCGGGTCGCGCGCAACAAGGGCTCGGCGCTGGGGCCGAAGATGCCGGGCAGCAAGTGGTCGCCGGCGATTCTTCCCTCCAGGGTGTCGGTGATCGCGGCCGGCTGTTCGTGGATTTCCTTGAGCATATAGTGCCGGTATTCGCCACGGACCACGGCGTCGGCGCTGAAACTGGCCTGGCGCTGTGGGCGCTCGACCGCCCGACCCTCGGCGTCGAAGATTTCGATCCGGTCCACGCGAATGGTGGCGACATCGCCTTCGCCCAGATAGACGAAGCGCTGGGTCAGCGGCAGCAGGGCGTGGATATCCGAGGCCAGATAGTTCTCGCCCTTGCCCAGGCCGAGCACCATCGGTGAGCCCTGGCGCGCGCCGACCACCAGGCCGGGCTCGGCCAGCGACATCACCGCGATTGCATAAGCGCCGCGCAGCTTCGGCAGGACCGCCTGCACGGCGGCGAGCAGATTCAGCCCGCCGCGGGTCTCGACATCGATCAGATGCGCCATCACTTCGGTGTCGGTTTCCGAACTGAAGGCATAGCCCTGGGCGAGCAGACCGGCGCGCAACTCGGCGTGGTTCTCGATGATGCCGTTATGCACCAGGGCGATGTTGGCGCCCGACAGCATCGGGTGCGCGTTGTGTTCCGCCGGTATTCCGTGCGTGGCCCAGCGCGTGTGCGCGATGCCGGTTTCACCGTGCAGCGGTTCGCGCCCGCACAAGGCTTCAAGTTCGGCGACTTTGCCCAAGGCACGCCGGCGCAGCAGACGGCCCCCATCGATCAGGGCGATGCCGGCCGAGTCGTAACCGCGGTATTCCAGGGCCTTAAGGCCATCGACCAGATTGGCCACGACATCGCGCCGCGCCGTCACCGCCACAATTCCGCACATCGAATTCTCCTTTGGCCCTGCCGCCGATGGCTCCGCCGTGATCGGTCCACAGCGCGCCATTCTAGCCGCGCGCTGTTGCGGCATCGGGCAAATTGCGGGCCGCGCGCGGGCGATCCTGGGCGCGTCGCTGGGCGCGACCCGCTACAACTGCGCCACCACCCATTCGCGGGCGTGTTCGACACCGGTGCCGGCATTCGCCGAAAAAACCTGGACGCTGGCCGCGTGGCCCATTTCGGCAAGTCCCTTTTCTACCGCACGCAGGGTGTTTGCCGCCGCGCCGCGGCCGAGTTTGTCGGCCTTGCTGAGCAGGATGTGGCAGGCCAGCCGGCGCTGTCCGGCGAAGGCCAGCATCTGCTGGTCGAATTCCGTCAGCGGGTGGCGGATGTCCATACACAGAATCAGCCCCTTGAGGCTACCGCGCGAGTGGAAGTAGTCCTCCATCATCCGGCCCCAGGCGGCGCGCACCGGCATCGGCACATTGGCGAAGCCGTAGCCGGGCAGATCGATCAGGCGGCGTTCGGTATCCAGTTCGAACACCACCAGATGCTGGGTACGCCCGGGGGTTTTCGAAACCCGCGCCAGTCTTGACTGCTGGGTCAGCGCATTGAGCGCGGTCGATTTTCCGGCGTTGGACCGACCGGCGAAAGCGACTTCGGTGCCCTGATCGGCCGGCAGTCCCCGGTGGTCGGGCACGCTCAGCAGAAAATGCGCCTGTTTCAGTAATTTTGAAGCATTCGGAGTGGCCATCCGGGCAGTGTACGGGCAAAGTTGCGGGTGGTGGTGTCGGCCTGGGCGCCGCCACGTGCCGCCCCGGGCTTCTGGTGTAAGATGCCCGGCTTTCGCGGGCGCCCGCGCGCGCCTGCTGTCTGTCGCCAATTTGTCTTTCTGGAGCCTGCGATGAATTCCATCCGTTTGCTGTTTGCCGTGGGGCTGCTGTTCGGCTGCGGCCAGGCCTTTGCCCAGGCCGAGCCTGGTGCTGCCGATCCGGTGGTCGCGGCCACGCCCGAACCCGCCAGCGTGATCAAGGCGGCGCTGGCGGAAGTTGCCGCCGCCCAGCCCGGGAAT
>JBGSKT010000626.1:0-1740 GCA_041741075.1 Lysobacterales bacterium | reverse complement strand
GCAAATCGGCGGCGCGGAGCCGCCCGGCCCACGGCGTGTGGTCACCAGCGCACGTACCGACGCCGGCGCCGGCCAGTCCGCCGTGATCAGCCAGTCCGGCGCATCGGTGCTAACAGTTGCCATCATGGACGGCAGCATACCCGGCGGCTGGTGCCAATCGCGGTGCACCGGAAGCAACCCAAAAAAAACCGGCGCACGCCGCCCCGGTCGATCGGGGTGGGTGCGCCGGCGGGAGCCGCAGTCACTGGATCAGGGCATTACATCTTGCGGCGCAGGCCCAGGCTCAGCGCGCCAAACAGCATAAGTCCGCCACCAAACCCGGCCCAGGGCAGCAGACTTGCGGTCTGCGGCAGGCGGGCGGGGGTGGGTTCCTGGTAGGCCACGGCGACCGGCGCCGGGTCTGGCTCGGGCTTCGTGTAAGTGGCCGGGGGCGGCGCCTGGGTGGCCGCTGCTACCGGTGTGACCCGGGTGAAGCGCTCCTGCGCGAGCGGACGGGTGGCGTAGCCGTATTCGCCTTCGGGCACGTACAGATTGATTGTGTCGGTGCTGCGCAGCTTGCCGAATTCGGTGGCGCGGTCGTTGATGTAGGCGACCTGGCCGGGCTTGGGTTCCATGCTGATCTGCTCGATCGCGCGGTCATTCTTGTCGCGGATGCTGAATACCACCAGACCATCGGTCTGCACCCGCACGAAACGCGCGGCCAGGCGCGCCCAGGTGGTGCCGTCTTGGCTGACTGCTTCCTGGCAGGCGTTGACCACGCGCGGATAGTCCCGCGTCATGTCGGCATTCCAGCGGAAGTCGTCGCAGGTCGCCGGCTTGTCGCGCTTAGCGGGAAAATCCTGCGGTGGCTGCTGCGCTGCCAGCGAGCCCGCGATCGCGAGGCTGAGCAGGGTGATCGAGATGCGTGTTGCGGTTGCGGTCTTCATGGGTTTCTCCTGGGGGTTGCGGTTGAATCCCGGTTGCTACCGCCCGCACGATGAAGCGCTGCGGTGCGTTGCCGAGGAAGTAGAACGGGTAACAGGTGACCAAGGTGAGTGCTGCCTCTCCGGTGTCGGCGAGCACATGGACATCGGTGGGTTCGACCACCGATAGGGCGGATATGCGATAGCGATCCGTGCGACCGTGCGACTCCAGTTCGATCAGGTCGCCGATCACGACATCCTTGAGGCCGCGAAAAAAGCTGTCGCGGTGTGCCGCAATCGCCACATTGCCGGCGCTGCCCGGTGGCGCGGTGCCTTCGATCAGGCCGGCGCCGCGGGACAGAATCCAATGGCTGGTTCCGTAGCTGACCGGCACCTGCAATTCGATGCGCGGAATTCGCAGCAGGGCGATGATGCCAACCGCGGACGCGGGCGCCGCGATGTCGCGAATGCTCGCTGGGCTAAACGCCGCCGACGGTGGAACCCGGTAGCCAGCCAACTGTGCCGACGCCGCGTTGGCTGCTGGCAGCGGCGTGGATTCGGCATCAGCCTGCTGCTGGCGTTCGACAAATGCCGCGATGTCCTGGCTGCTGGCGGACTGGCCCCACCACTGTCCGGCGAAGAACACTGCGATCAGCAGCGCTCCCCCAAACCACAAGCCTTTCTCGACAAATCTCATGGTCCGACCAAGCCTGATTGCACGACGCTTACGGTGCGCGCATGGGTTCGGCCGGTCTGTGCGGCAGCGTACTCTTCTGGGCAGGGGCGGACGCGATCAACGCGGCCGCCAGGCGGGGCGCACAGCGCTCGTCATCAGGCC
>JBGSKT010000625.1:0-4328 GCA_041741075.1 Lysobacterales bacterium | reverse complement strand
GCCGCCAGTCCGGCCAGTCCGGCGCCGGCCATGTCAGCCCAGCGCCAGCGCGATGCCTTGGCCGCCGAGCAGAGCAGCGAACTCGGCACCGGCCACGGCGCACGCGAGTGGTCGCAGGTCGCCACCACCAAATTCCGCCGTGCAAGTGCGTCACCGGAACAAATCGTGGAACTGCAATACGACACCGCCCGGCATCTGGCCGAACGCGGCGTGATCCCACGCCCGCGCAACTATCCCAGGCAGGCGCCGCGCGCGTTTGCCGGCGGCTTCGTGCCGGATCCAGAGGACGGATGACAGAGGACGGAAGACAGAGAACAGCAGAGTGCGCAGGCGGGCCGTGGAGCGGAAGGTGAAATATGCATTGTGTAAAGGGGGAGGGGAGGACAGCACTTTGATCCTGGCCGATCCAAGCCCGAAAGCGCTTGCGTCGATCACCGCCGTCTGCGATCGCGACCCTAGTGTGACCGGTGCTACAGTCGCCGAAGGCCGATCCGAATCATGCTCGCGCAGCGGTCGGACGTTGGTTGAAGTCCCACCAAAAACCTGCGAAGCGTCGGCTGCAATGGGCCTGGCAGGGCTTGGCTGCATGCTGTGGAGGCAGGCGTGGCGCGCGGTCGCAAGCACACGACCGCCAGCGGCGCCTTTGCGTAGTGGCGGATTGATTGCGGGTTCGATCGGTGAGCATTCGATTTCGACTATTGGCGATTCTGGCGGTGATCCTGATCTTTGGGGTCATGGCGACGCTTGGCGTGATCCAGATGGCCCAGGTCGCCTATCTGCACAAACTCAACGCCTTGCACCTGCGCGCCACGCTGGCCTTGAATCTGGCCATGCAGGCGCCGGAATTCGGCCCGGACCGGGTCGCGGCCGTGCGCGATCTGCTGGTGCAGATCCGCAGCTATCCGCAGGAATGCCTGCAATCACTCGGTTTCGACGAGCGGCTGATGATTCGTTGGGCAGGCGCAGGGACGCTGATTCGCCTGTGTGAGGACGACCTGCGTCTGGCCGAACTCACCCTGGGCCGGCTCGATGCCTTCGCCAGGGGCGAGCTGTCGGCGGTGGAGATGCTGCCCGAACTGCGCCGCACCTGCGCGCAGTTCACCGCGCACTCGAACGCCTTTCTGGCGCCGGTGAGCGCGGTCGGTCGGCGGATCGGAGAAGTGGTGCTGGCCGCGACCATCCTGCTCGGACTGATCGCCACGGCGCTGGTCTGGGCGATCGCCCGCAGCATCAACCGCAGCGTGGTGTTGATGGAGGAAACCACGCAGGCGCTGTCGCGCAGCGAACGCCACAATCGCCACCTGGCCGAGTACGACAGCCTGACCGGCCTGCCCAACCGGCACCTGTTCGGCGAGCGTTTGCAGCAGGCGGTGGCCCGGGTGCAGAGTGGGGGCGGTGAGTTCTCGCTGCTGTTCATCGACCTGGACCGCTTCAAGGATGTCAATGATTCGATGGGGCACCGGGCCGGCGACGAGTTGCTGAAACGGGTCGCCGAACGCCTGCCAGTCGCGCTCGCTCTGGGCGACACGGTGGCCCGGCTGGGTGGCGATGAGTTTGCGCTGCTGCTCGAAGGCCGGGCCGAGGAGCGAGATCCGACCGCGGTCGCCAAAAAGATCCTCGGACTGCTGACCGATCCGGTGACGCTGGGAGCTGGCGAAGCCCGGATCACCGCCAGTATTGGCATTACCCGCTGTCCGCAGGACGCGGTGGCGGCCGAGCTGCTGTTGAAAAATGCCGACCTGGCCATGTACGCGGCCAAGGCAGCGGGCCGCAACGGCTACCGCCACTATTCGATCTCGATCGATGAGCAGATGCGTCGGCGCATCCGCGACGAGCAATTGCTGCGTTTGGCGATCGAGCGCAACGAGCTTTGCCTGCACTATCACCCGATCATCGACCTGGGCAGCGGCCGCGTGGTCGCCTGCGAAGCGCTGCTGCGCTGGCAGCATCCGGAATTCGGTCTGACCCTGCCCGACGCCTTCGTCGGAATCGCCGAGGATACCGGCCTGATCTGCCCGATCGGGCATTGGGTGCTGGATAGCGCGATCGGCCAGGCACAGCACTGGCGCGATCAGCAGCCAGAGCTGGCGATCGCGGTCAATGTCTCGGTCCGGCAATTGCGCCACCCGGGCTTTGTCGAAGCGGTCGATGCACTGTTGGTGAAACACCGGCTGCCAGCCGGGCAACTGCACCTGGAAATCACCGAGAGCCTGTTCCTTGAGCACAGCGAGGATACCGGCCTCGTCCTGAGGCACCTGGGGCGGCTCGGGGTGCGTCTTTGCATCGACGACTTCGGCACCGGCTATTCCTCGTTTGGCTATCTACGCCAGTTGCCGTTTCGGCAATTGAAGATCGACCGCAGCTTCATCAAGAACACCCCAACCAGCAGCGACGCGGTGGCGGTGGCCACGGCGATCGTGCGCATGGCGCATTCATTGGGGCTGGACGTAGTCGCCGAAGGCATTGAGTCAGCTGAAAATCTGGCCTATCTGTGCGGGCTCGGCTGCGGCTTCGGGCAAGGCTTCTGGTTTACCGAGCCGCTCCCGGCCGAGCGCATCGACCTGGCGGCGCGCTATGCCTTGCCGGCGCTCGCAAACGGCGGGTGAGGCCGGTGCGGGTGCCGCCGGTGGTCCTGCGGCGCGCCGCTAGCGTCCCCTGGCGATCACGGAATCACCGTGCTGACAGTCACGATCGCCCCGGCGCTGCCGCCGCGGCCGTCGCTGATCGTGTAGGTGAACGATTCCGGGTTCGGGGAGCCGGTGCCGAGCGTATAGGTGATGGTGTTGTTCGGGTTAAGCACCACGCTGCCGAATTGTGGCGGGGTCACCGAGCTGACCACCAGTGGGTCGCCGTCCGGATCGAAGTCGTTGGCCAGCACGTTGATCGTCACAGTACCGGCGGAAATAATCGTCGCCGCGTCATCCACGGCCGTGGGCGCCCGGTTCACCGCGACCACGACCAGCGCGCTGGCCTGACCGCCACGACCGTCGCTGATGGTGTAGGTGAAGCGGTCGCTGCCGCCAAAGGCCGGTGACGGGGTGTAGGTGAGGGTATTGCCCGGATTGATCACCACGCTGCCGCCGGACGGCAGGGTTACGCTCTGTACGCTGAGCGGGTCGCCGTCCGGGTCGGAATCATTGGCCAGCACGTAGATCGTCACCGGCGCGCCGCTGCCGGTGCTGGCCAGGTCGTCCACTGCGATCGGTGGATTGTTCGGGGCGCGCACGGTCACGATCACGTGGCCGCTGTCGAGGCCGCCCTGACCATCGCTGATCGTATAGTCGAAGGCGTCGGTGCCGACGAAGCGCGCATTCGGTGTATAGGTAACGGTGTTGTCGGGATTGCGCACGACCGTGCCGAAACCGGCCGGGCTGACGCTTTGCACGACGAGCGGGTCGCCATCCGGGTCGGAATCGTTGGCCAGCACGCCGATGGTGACCGGAACATCAATGTCGGTGCTGGCGCTGTCGTCCTGGGCCACCGGCGGCGCGTTGACCGCTGCCACAACGATACTGACATTGGCGCTGGCAAAGCCGCCGCGGCCGTCGCCGATCGTGTAGATGAAGCTGTCGATACCCGCGAATCCCGGGCCGGGCGTGTAGCTGATGCTGCCATCGGCGTTCGGCACCGTGCTGCCGAACGCGGCCGGGGTGACGCTGATCAGGCCGATCGGGTCGCCGTCCGGATCGGAATCATTGGCCAGTACGGCGATCGTCACCGCGCTGCCCTGGTTGGTGCTGGCACTGTCGTCTTCGGCGATTGGTGGACGGTTGCCGGCGAACACGGTGATGCTGACATTGGCGCTGGCGAACCCGCCCTGTCCATCGCTGATGCTGTAGCCGAACTGGTCGATGCCGCTGAAGCCGGCCGCCGGGGTGTAGCGGATGCGGCGGTCCGGGGTGATTTCGACGCTGCCGCCGGCGAGTGGCGTGCTCACCGCGGTCAGGTTCAGCGCACCCCCATCGGGGTCGCTGTCATTGGCCAGCACGTCGATGATGATCGGGGTGTCGGCCGCGGTGGTCGCGACATCGTCGCGCGCCGTCGGTGCGCGGTTAGCGGCACCGGCCTGCACACTGACTGCGACCAGGCCGGTGGCGGTCAGACCGCCGGGATCACGGACCGTGTAGTTGAAACTGTCGGGGCCAACAAAGCCGGCTGCAGGCGTATAGACCACCTGGTTGCCGACGAGGGCGGCGCTGCCGTGCGCCGGATTGCTCACCGCCGCGAGCTGCAACGGCTGGCCTTCCGGGTCGCTGTCGTTGACCAGCACCGCAATCGTGGTGCCGCCCGAGTCGGCGGGCACCACCACGCTGTCGTCGACCGCGATC
>JBGSKT010000624.1:0-8188 GCA_041741075.1 Lysobacterales bacterium | reverse complement strand
GCACGGTCGATGGTACGTTCCGCCGCTTCAGCAACGACGGGCGGCTACCGGCGCCGTTGCAACCGGGTCTGGGCACCTTGGGCGGGTCGCTCGGCCTGTTCACCACGCGCATCCTCGAAGGTGGCAGCTTCTATGGCCGCGGCGCATTTCACGCTGGCGCGCTGTACGAAATCAGGCCCGGCCACGACGGGATCGATCCGGGCAACGAAGCGACATTTTTCCTGTCCGCGGTCAAGCCGGTTCGCGGCGATCGGCTGGCACTGGATCTGAGTTACATCATCAAGGACCAGCAAAACGATGCCTACGCCGGGCTGATGATGGTGCCGACCGCGATGGGCCCGCAGGTGATGGGGCGGCCGGTGTTCAGTGGCGGCACCAGCCAGTTCCTGGGCAGTAGCCTGATCTTCACGCCGAACCCCTTGTTCCAGATGACCTTCAGCGGCCTGGTGCGCACGGCCAAGCCCGAGATCGGGGCCTCGCCGGACTTCGTGTTCCGGGTCGGCCTGCAATACACCTTCGCGTCTGGTCTGTTCAAGTAGGAGTCCGACCATGAATCTGCTCTCCCTGTGCGCGCCGGCCACAATCTGGCCGCCGCGAATCCTGTCCAGCCTGGGTGCGATCCTGGTCATCGCGACCGCCTTCGCTGGCAACCGCGCCGAAGCCTTCGACCAACTGGCCTGGCCGGACGGCCGCAAGGTCCGCGTGGTCCAGGCCAACCAGCAAGTTGATCTGTCGCGCCTGCAGAGCGGCGTGCGGGGCTGGGCGGTCGATCGCCGCTTCGACACCAATGCCGCGATGTACCTGGCCAACGAGCTGTACCTGTCCGGGACCGAGTTCTTTCTCGAAGCGAGCGCGGCCGGCCTGCCGATCGCGCACGACCGCCAGTTTTCCTACCTGACCAATGTCGAGGCGTATTGGTATTCGCGCTACAACCTGCTGGCGGCGACCGCGCACGGCCGTCTCGGTCTCGGCGTGATCCATGGACCGTACATGGACATGCGCGCGCAACGCGCTACCGAGCTCGACCGTTTCGGCCGCGGCCGTGGCGAGCTGGTCAAGTCGAACAAGGACGTGATGCTGACCCAGGTGGTCGCGGCCTATCTGCAGCGCTCCGGCCTGCCGCGCAAGTTCGAGAACGCAGTGCCGCTGATGCTGGAGTTCAAGTCGGGCGACCCGCACCTGATCAGTGCGCTGGACCTGGCTACCGACCCGCTGACCGGTCGCGCCGGCTATTTGGGCGATTTTTATACCCTGCGCTGGAGTCACGGCCGCATGGATCATGTCTTCGACCTGGGCGGGGTCGGCCAGGCGATGCTGAAGAAGATCCTGTGGGCCAAATTCTTCCTGCGCCGCAACCACACCGACGAAGATTTTCCGGGCGAGATTTTTCTCGGCAACAACGCCGAA
This sequence comes from Lysobacterales bacterium, assembly GCA_041741075.1. Taxonomy (GTDB): domain Bacteria; phylum Pseudomonadota; class Gammaproteobacteria; order Xanthomonadales; family Ahniellaceae; genus 0-14-3-00-62-12. The sequence goes on along the minus strand of JBGSKT010000624.1, from coordinate 6,781 downwards.
GACGGATTCCGTGGTGCGATGCTGACCATGGAAGCGGTGTCTGGCATGCTGATCGCCAAGTCCGCCCTGTTCGCCGACCTGAACGCCGGGAAATCCGGGCGGTCCGGCGGCGCGAAACCCAAGCTGGTGGGTATCGATCCGGTACGTTACCAACCAGACCAGGGCCTCAAGTACCTGCCGCACGAGATCGCGCCGACCCTGGTCTACATGAGCGATCTGCCGGTGCGTCAGTACGATCTGCACATCGCCGATGCCGACAGCAGCCTGTGGGACCTGGCGTCGTGGCTGTGGGCCAGCGCCGAGTTCTTCGATTATGCCAATCCGCGTCGGCAGGACAACTGGAACAAGGTATTCGGTTATCAGACGCCGTTCGACGGCAGCGTGATGGAACAGAAATACGCCCTGCTCGCACGCGGCCTGGCCAATAGCATGCTCGCCAATCTGGGTGCGATGCACCAGGTCGACGGGGTGCTGGTCTCGCGCTGGTCGCCGACCACCGGTCGTGGCAGCAGCGTCGATCTTGCCGACCTGGCGCTGGCGATGGTGGCGCTCGACAAATACAGCGAGTATCTGGACCTGGAGCCGGAACGGCGCCAGGCGGCGGCGGCGCTGCTGCGCCAGCAGGCGGAGTTTCTACTCAGGGTGGTGGCCGCCGACGGGTCTTATCGGCCGAGCTATACGGTCGCCTCTGGTGGCGCCACTGGCGAGCGCGACGCGACCAGCCAGGCGTTTGCCATCCGCGCCCTGCTGGCCGCCTACCACCAGAGCGGCGATGCCCGCTATCTGGCGGCGGCCAACCGTACCGCCACGATCTGGACCGCCGATTTCTGGGATGACGCGGCCGGGCTGTATCGCAATCAGCCGGGTCGGAGCGATGTCGAATACACGCCGATCGATGTTGGCGCCATGCTGGCCGCGCTGCGCGAGCTGACCCTGGTCAACCGTGACCCGGTCGCGCTGATGCGTTTCCAGCGCTTTTTCGTGCAGGCGCTGGACGCGAGCGGCATGATGCAGTCCGAAGACATCTACACCGGTGAAGTTCTGGCCCAGGTGCGCGCCGGTGAAACCGACAGCGACCACGACGGTATCCCGTTCATCAGCGGTGGCGACGGCCACCACGGCATCGATTCGGTGTTTGCCGCGCGGGTGCGCTTCGATCTGTCCGCCCGCGTTGGCGGCACCAAGGCGAGCACCGCCCCAGCCGACGTTCCGCACAACGGTGCGGAGATCTACGCGGCCAACTGCGAGCTATGCCACGGTGCGGCCGGCGTCGGTAACGAAGGTCCACGCCTGATCGGCAACAGTTTCGTGCAACTCACCGGCCACGCCGGCGTCGCCAGCACGGTCGGCAATGGGCGCAAGAGCGTCGGCATGCCGGCCTGGGGCAAGGTGTTGAGCGCGCAGGAAATCGACCAGGTGGTGGCCTACATCCGAGCCTTGCCGGCCAAAGCGGAGCGCAGCCGCTGAGCTGCCAAGCGCTCGATCATCGCGACTGCCGGAATCGGCAGCGCCTTAGCCCGCTGCCGACCACGACGGCTCCCGGCCGGGGTGGTCTTGGTGGCCGCAGGAATGCTTATTTCCGGCGCAATAGGATCGCGGTGATGTTGTCCGAGCCGCCGCCGTCGAGGGCGGCCACGATCAGGTGATCGATGCATTCCTGGGCGGACAGGTCGTCACGCTTGAGGATTTCGGCGATGCTGGCATCGTCTACTTCTTCGGTCAGACCGTCGCTGCACAACAGGATCTGTTTGCCCGGGCTGAAGGTCCCGGCCAGACTTTCCACACGCAGACTTTGTGGATCGGTGACGCCTAGAGCCTGGGTGACCACATTGCGGTGCGGATGGGTGCGCGCCTGTTCTGCGGTAATCGCGCCCTGCTCGATCAGCTCGCGTACGTAGGAATGATCGTGCGAGATCTGCTTGAGCGTGCCGTTTTCCATGGCATAGACGCGGCTGTCGCCGACCCAGGCGACATCGAACTGGTCGCCCTGGACCCGAATCGCGGCGATGGTGGTACCCATCGGCAGCGACTGCGCGCGGCTGGTCGAGAGCTGGATGATTTCCGCATCGGCCAACTCGATCGCATCGACCAGCGAGCTGCCCTTGGCGATTTCGCGGATCAGGGTGTCGCGCGCCAGCGCGCTGGCGACCTCGCCACTTTCGTGTCCGCCCATGCCGTCGGCGACCAGCCACAGGCCCAAATCGCCATCGGCGTAGTAGGTATCCTCGTTGTGCTCGCGGCGCAAACCAACGTGGGTGCGATGTCCGAACTCGATCATGCCTGCATCCATACTCCCTGGGCGCCGATTATGGCCGGTTCCGGCGGTCTTTGACCAGCCGAACAGGCCGGATCGACGTGCGCGGTGGCTGGAACCGGCCGAGCCGGTGGCCACCGAGGGCCTGTTTGACCCCGATCATGGTCGGACCCCGGTCGACGCAGGAAACTGCCGTGGCCGGGCCGGTGCCGGTGGTGTGTGCGTGGCCGGGTGGATCGAAGCGGTCGAACTTGTGTCAAATTAGGCGCCTTGCCCCCCTCCATTGTCCGTAGGTGCATCATGTCCGAAGCCTCCACCGTGCCCGAATTCCCCTTGCGCGAGGCACACGCCCTGGTGCGCGATCTGATGACCCCGAATCCACGCATCTACTGGATGGATTTCGGTTTTCATGCGTTGCTCGGCTGGGCCGCCCTGGTGCTGGCGGTGCGCGCGCCGTGGTTTTCGGCGCTGCAGCTTGCCGCCTGGGTGGTCGCCGCGCTGGCCTTGTACCGTTCGGTGATCTTTGTGCATGAGCTCGCGCATCTGAAGCGCGGCAGCTTTGTCGGCTTCCGCTGGGTGTGGAATCTCAGCTGCGGCATCCCGCTGATGGTGCCCTCGTTCATGTACGACGGTGTGCACAATGACCACCATATCCGCGATACCTACGGCACCGCCGAGGACGGCGAGTACCTGCCATTTGCCCGCGGCAGCCACGCTGGCCTGGTCGGCTATGTGTTGTTGTCGTTCATCCTGCCCTGGTTCCTGTTGCTGCGTTTCCTGCTGCTGGCGCCGCTGTCCTGGCTGATTCCACCGCTGCGCCGCTTGGTCTGGGAGCGTGCTTCTTCGCTGTCGATCGATCCGGCCTATCGGCGCGGCGCGGACACCATCCGCAACGACCGGCTGTGGCGGCTGCAGGAAATTCTCGCTTTCGTCTATGCCGCCGCGGCGGTGACCGCGATCGTGGCGGGCTATCTGCCGCTGAAGGTAGTGGCAGTTTGGTACGCGGTGGCGGTGTTGATGTTCATCCTCAACTCGATGCGCACCCTGGCCGCGCACGCCTACCGCAATCGGCCCGATCACAAGCTCGATACCACCGGCCAGTTCCTGGATTCGGTAAACGTGCCCGGGCACCGCTTCATCACCGCGCTGTGGGCGCCAACCGGTCTGCGCTGGCACGCCACCCACCATCTATTCATGAGCCTGCCTTATCACAATCTGCACAAGGCCCACGCCCGGCTGGTGGCCGGGTTGACCGACAGCTCGATCTATCGTCAGGCCGAGCGTAATGGCCTGTGGGACGCGCTCGGCCGGCTTTGGCGGGAGACCCCGATCCGCGACTAGCCGATCGGGCATGGTGGTCGATGGGTGGGGCGGGGAGCTTCATGAAAATTGCGCGTCGACGCCGCCACCGCCATCCGGCACTTGCGGCAGCGGAGACGACTGCGCGAGCATCTACGGTTTAGGCGCGGAGCGTGAGCCATGTTCAAGTACAGGATTGCAGCGGTGAGTATTTGCCTGGTCCTGTCCGGGCCGATCAGCGCCGGGCAGAACGCGGTGCCGCGCGGGCAATTGCCATTCGGGATTGCGCCGACCGCTTACACGCTCGATCTGACCATCCGCCCTGAAGCCACGCAATTCAGTGGCCACGCCAGCATCGCGCTCGAACTGGCCAAGCCGCTCAAGGCGTTTTACCTGCACGGCGATGATCTGGTGGTGACCGCGGTCAGCATCGAACAGGCCGGCGCCAGTATTGCCGCCAGTTACCGTCAGGTCGACGACAGCGGCGTCGCCTGGGTCGAAGCGAAGCGGACCCTGGCCAAGGGGCCGGCGCGTCTGGTCATCGACTACCACGCCGACTTCAGCAGCGGTGCCGCCGGGCTTTATCGCATCAAGGCCAATGGCGACTGGTATGCCTTCACCCAGATGCAGCCGACCGACGCGCGCCGTATGTTTCCCGGCTTCGACGAGCCGCGCTTCAAGACGCCGTACACGCTGAGTGTGCGCACCAGCGCCGGCAACCAGGTGATCGCCAACGCCGCCGAGGCCGACCCGGTGGTGGCCGATGACGGTTTGGAGTTGCATCGCTTCGCCGCCACCAAGCCCCTGCCGACGTACCTGATCGCGCTCGCGGTCGGCCCGCTGGATGTGGTCAGTGCGCCGCCGCTGGCACCGAACGCGGTACGCAAATATTCGCTGCCCCTGCGTGGCGTGGCGACCCGTGGCCAGGGCCACCGACTGACTTTTGCCCTGGCCAATACCAACGATATCGTGGGTCGGCTGGAAACCTATTTCAACCGCGCCTATCCCTACGACAAACTCGACATCATCGCCTCGCCCGGCATGCAGGGCGCGATGGAGAACGCTGGCGCGATCATCTACGGCGACACCCTGCTGTTGATGGACCCCGACGCACCGCTCAGCCAGAAACGCAGCTACGGTGTGGTACACGCGCACGAGCTGGCCCACCAGTGGTTCGGCGATCTGGTCACGCCGGTGTGGTGGGACGACATCTGGCTGAACGAGAGTTTTGCCAGCTGGATGGGTCGCAAGATCGCCGCCGCCTGGCGGCCGGCTTATGGCATGGAAAAGCAGACACTGGAAGCCGGGATCGGCGCCTTCGAGGCCGACCAGCGCCGCGCCAACCGGCCGATCCGCCAGCGCATCGACGATTTCAGCCAGATCGCCAGCACCTTCGACGGCATCACCTACCAGAAGGGCGGCCAGGTGTTGGCCATGTTCGAGAGCTTCGTCGGTGCCGAAGCGTTTCAGAAAGGCGTGCAACTGCACATGCAGCGCTTCCCGTATGCCAGTGCGACCGCGGATGATTTTCTGCGCTCGCTCGCCGATGGCTCCGGGCGCGCCGACATCATTCCGGCATTTCGCAGTTTCATCGAACTGGCGGGTGTGCCCGAGCTCGATGTGCAGATCGATTGCAGTACGCCCGGGCAGCCCGTACTCCAGGTCAGCCAGAGCCGCTACGCCGCGCTCGGCACCGATTTTCCCGACCCGCCGCTGTGGCAGGTACCGATGTGCGCGCGCTTGTCCGATGGCAGCCGACAATGCGCCCTGATCACCGCGCGCAAGCAGACCGTGCCGCTTACTACCACCCGCTGCCCGGCCTGGGTGCTGCCGAACGCCGATGGCGCCGGTTACTACCGCTTTGCGCTGGACCGCGCGCATTGGCAGACCTTGATCGGAGAATTCGAGCGGATGCCGGCGCGTGAAGCCCTGATCTCCGCCGACAGCCTGTGGGCGGCGTATCGACGCAATCTGATGGATACCGAAACCCTGCTGGTGGCGGCCAACAAGTTGGCTGGCCACGCCGACAGCGATGTCGCCACCGCGATGATCGAACGTCTGGTCAAGGTCAAGCACGACCTGCTGCTACCCGGACAACGCGCGGCCTTCGCCGACCGATTGCGGACGATCTATCGGCCGCGCTTCGACACCTTGGCGTTTGCCGTCGCCCACGCCGGCGACAGCGAGACCGAAGGCGCAACGGTGGGGCTGCGCACGGAGCTGGTCGCGCTGCTGGCGCTGGAAGCCGACGACGCCGAGCTGCGCCGGATCCTGTGCGATGCGGCGGTGGCTTACCTCGACGGCGAGCGCACGGCGATCGCCCCCGAATATCTGGTCAGCGCGCTCGCGGTTGGCGTACAACTGCAACCGCAACGATTCGTGCCGGCGCTGAGCCAGGTGCTGGCTACTTCCACGGTGCCGCTGGAACGCAGCAGTGCGGCGCGGGCACTGGGCGCTGTCCGTGATCCCGGCCAGGGCGAAAACGTGCGCGCACTGGCGCTGGGCAAGGACATCCGGGTGCAGGAATTGTTCGGCATTCTGTATGGCCAGCTCGATGAGCCGACGCAGGAAACCGCCACCTATCGCTGGCTCAAGACCAATTTCGAAGGGATCAGCGCCAAGCTGCCGGGCTTTGTGCAGCGGCGCATGTATGCGTTACCGGGCGGGCTGTGCGACGCCGCCCTGGCCGGCGACGCCGAGGCGTTCCTTGCGCCCAGGGCCAAGGCCGCCGGGGTGGGCAGACTGGAGCTCGCGCAGGCGCTCGAAGACAACCGCGCCTGCATCACCCTGGCCGCCGCCAAGCGCGGCGAGTTCAGTGCACTGTTCCACTAAACAGCGGGAAGCAGGCAGCAGTTTCTGTGCGCGACTCCCGACTCCCGCCAATGGATTCAATCCTCGAAGCCGCTGTTGAACAGATGGCCGTAGAGAAACCTGGCCCCGGCCCGGTCGTCTTCGTCCAGCAGCCGGTTGATGCGTCCGAAGCAGGCCGGATCGACCTGCATCACCGGGCAACTGCCGTCGAAGACTGGGTGGGCCAGACCGACCGCGTGGCCGAGTTCATGCAGTAGCAGGCTGACGAAATCATTCGGCGCAAACTGCGTGTTGTACGGGTCGCTCTCGTTGCCCGGTGCGAACTGGTAGAACGAATTGGCGTCGAACAGAATATCGCCGGCGCCACTGCCGCCGTTGGGTGGGGGCGCATAGCCGACCGCGCCGCCGCCCGAGGCG
>JBGSKT010000623.1:0-2979 GCA_041741075.1 Lysobacterales bacterium | reverse complement strand
CGCCCCGGCGCAGGCCGGGGCGCAGTCTCGGACGAGCGGAAATCTTCACCACTGGGTCCCGGCGTTCGCCGGGACGACGCTGCTGGGCCGCGGCGCCTGCCTTGACGAGCAAAAAAAACGGCCCGCTGGTGGGCGGGCCGTTTTGATTGCCTGGGCAGCGCGATCAGCGGGCGGCGTTGGCGCTCATGTTGCTGTTGCGGCTGCTGTCGGTGGTCTGGGCCGGGTCGCGCATGCCGCTGGTATGGCACCAGCCGGTCTTGTGGCCCAGGTTGTTGGCGCCGGAGAGCTGGCCATAGCTCTTCTCGGTGGTGCCGTCTTCGGGATCGCTCAGCACCACGTCGCTGGCCAGATGGCAGTAGTCGTAACGCCACCAGAGATCGGTGAACGAGGTGGTCGCGAAGTAGGTGCGGGCGCGCGCGAACGATGCGATACCGGCCATCCACGAGGCCGCGCCACTGTAGGTGAGGTCGTTGTTGGAGCCGCAGCCGACACCGAAGATCGAGCCCAGCGCGGCCAGATTGCCGGCCAGGGCGGTGCCCTTGTACGGCGTGCCAACCGACTGGATCAGGCGACCGGCACCGGCATTGTCGAGACCGCTCCAGTAGTAGTTGTACAAGTGCAGGGCGGCGGCACCACCCTGGCTATGGGCGACGATGCCATACGAGTTCCAGGTGTTGCCGAAGGTCTGGATCAGGCGGGCGAACGCGTCGTGCGAGCGATTTTTGTTGAGGTCCCTGAACACCGCGGCATTGCTGAACTGACCGGCGACCCCACCCCAGACATCGCCGGAGCAGTAACCGTGTACCAGCAGCAGCTTGCTGCCGACCCCTTTGTTCGAATTCAGGCCGGCCGGACGCGGTCCCATCCGCATGGCTTCGTCGATGGCGATATCGCGCTTGGCCGCGACGTTGCCGAACGCACCCAGGGACAGTGGCAGGCGCTCGGCCTTGGCCAAGCTGATGAACTGGTCGGGGTCCTCGATCCGCACATTGCGCAGTTCGAATGGTGCGCTGGCACCGGCCAGGGCGATCCAGCGGCGATCCAGGCCGAGCGCCAGGGCGGACTTGCCCAACTCGCTCATGCCGCCGATCCAGGCCACCGGAATGGCGCGTTTGCTGGCATCACGACCCCAGACTTCAGCGTAGACGTGGTAGTGCGAGCCGGCCGCCTTGGCGGCTTCCACCGTGAGCTGCAGGCCGATGCGCTCGTTGCCGGCGGCTCGGCCTTGCACACCGACCGCGGCCAGTTGCAGGCTGCGGTCGATAACCGGGATCAGGTGCTCGGCGGTGCGCAGGAACGAGGTACCGGCGGCGTCACGGCCACGCACCATCACCTGGGCGTTGAAGTCGCCGGCCTGGTCGGCCAGGAAATCGGCGCCAAACACGCCGTCATTGGCGATACCGTCCTGGTGCAGGCCGTCGTCGAACATCGGGCTGCTGCGCAGTTGCCCGTCCGGCGCCGTGACCCTGAGCGAGGCTTCCGAAAGCACGTTGGCGTTTTCCACATCGGCCGACTTTTCCAGGTCGTAGACGCTGGCCACCAGGCCGATGCGCTCGCCGACCAACTGGTTGAAAGCGGCCTGGTGCGACATCAGGCGCTCATTGCCGCCGCCCTCGACCAGCAGGAAGCCGCGGCCGGCGCTGGCGCCCTCGACTTTCACCTTCCAATCGCCGCGCGGGAGGTTGCTGAAGGTGTACGACTCGGCCGGTACCCTGGCCTCGGCCATGCCGTAATCGGTGGCGCGCTTTTCGATGGCGAGATCGTCGGCGGCGTGTACCCGCTTCGAGGCGGGGTCCTGCAAGGTCACATTCCAGGTGCTCTTGGCCGCGCCCGCGAACAGGACGAAGCGCAGGTTCTCGCCTTCGACCGGGACGCTGGCCTGCCAGCTGAAACCGCCCTTGGCGGATTTCTCCAGGGTGATCGGCAACAGGGCGCTTTTCGAATGAATTGCCGCGCTGATCGGGTTGGCCCCGGCCATGCTGGCAAATTCGGATGGTGGCCCGGCCAGTTGTTTGGCGACCGGAGCCGCGTCTGGTGTGGAAAATGGTGCGGCAGCAAGCAGCAGCAGCAGCGACGCGGCGGTCGCCAATCGAGTCTGTTTCACGTAACCCTCTCCCCTTACATGAATGGTTGCCCGCGGCGCTGATCCGGCGCGAGTGTGTGGTATTGCCTGTGAACTGTTGTGCGCCCCCGCCAGTAATCGCCGGATTGCCCCATCCTGCGGCCGCGAGCGCCGGGCGCGACTGGACCATACTCAGACGTACGTTGGCAAGCTGCACTGCACCATGGGCCGGGCCGTTTGCGGCTGTTCCGGGTATTCAGCGCAGTCGGGTGAGCAGCACGATCACCGCGCCACTGCCGCCATCGTTGGCACGCGCCGAACGAAAGGCCAGCACATCGCGGCGCTGGCGCAGCAGGCAGTCGGTAAGGCGTTTCAGGACCGGCCCCTGCGGGCTCGAATGCCTGCCCTTGCCGTGCACGATCTTCACGCACAGCTGTCCGCGGTCGATCGCCTGGTCGAGAAACTGCTTGATCACCACCCGCGCCTCGGCGCCGGTCATCTGATGCAGGTCGATCTGGTCTTGCACACTGAACTGTCCGCGGCCGATCTGAAGTAGCAGTCTCGGGTTCAGGCCATCACGCAGATAGCGTAACGGCTCGGCCGCGTCTGGGTCGTGCAATTCCGGCAGCGGCAGCAGCAGTTCGCGGCGTACCTGTTCGGCATCACGCCGGGTCTGGGTCGGCTGGGGTGGTGGCGCGGGCGGCCGGAGCACGACCCGGTCATGGTGGATGCGCTTGACCGCTCCGACCGCGTCCTGGAACAGGGCGATGTCGTCGGCGGACGGATGTGGCCGTGGTTTCATTCGCCGACTGTAGCAACACTCGTGCGGCCCGGCCGTGTCGTCCCGGCAAACGTCGGGACCCGGGTTCCGATGCGACCATGCCCAGCACTGGGCTCCGGCCGGCGCCGGCGCCGCG
>JBGSKT010000622.1:0-4583 GCA_041741075.1 Lysobacterales bacterium | reverse complement strand
CCGGGCGGCATCGATGCTGCGGCCGCACCGGCGGCCGGTCAGCTGAACATGGAGGCGCCGCTCGCATCGGCAGTCGGATCCAGCACTACCGAAGCCACCGAAAACCTGGACGCGGCCGGTGCCGAGCTGGCAGTGGCCGGGCAAGTCCCGGACTCTGCGCCGCCGGTGGCCGCGGCCGAGGGTGGCGATGGTGGCAACGAACAGGCGGTCTACGACCAGGCCTTCGCGGCCCTGCGTGAAGGCCGCTATGCCGAATCGGCGCGCCGCTTCGCTGCCTTTCTCGATCAGTTTCCGCAGGGCGATCTGGCCGACAACGCGACCTATTGGCTGGGCGAAAGCTACTACGTGACGCAGAACTACCAGATTGCGCTGGATACCTTCAAAGGCTTGCTGCAACGCTATCCGGACAGTGCCAAGGCGCCGGACGCGCAGCTCAAGCTCGGCTACTGTTTCTATGAACTGCACCAGTGGACCGAGGCCGAGGCGGCGCTCAACCGGGTCATCGAGCGATACCCGGACACCACCGTCGCCCGGCTGGCGCAGGGCCGCCTGCGCGCGCTGCGGCTGGAAGGCCGCACGCCATGACCGGGCGCTGCGACGCTTGAATACGCTCCTCGACCAACCGGCGCCAGTCGAACAGCGATTGCGCATCACCGAAATCTTCCACTCGCTACAGGGCGAGGCGCGTAGCGTCGGCTGGCCGACCGTATTCGTGCGTCTGACCGGCTGCCCGCTGCGCTGCCACTATTGCGATACCGCCTACGCATTCCACGGCGGCGACTGGTGGACGTTGGACGCGGTGCTTGAACGGGTCGGCAGTTTCGGCACCCGCCACGTTTGCGTCACTGGCGGCGAACCGCTGGCGCAGAAGTGCTGTCTGGAACTGCTGATCCGACTGGCCGACGCCGGCTTCGAGGTCTCGCTGGAAACCAGCGGCGCGATCGACATAAGCACGGTCGATCCGCGGATTGCGCGGGTGGTCGACATCAAAACCCCGGGCTCGGGTGAGGTCGCGCGCAATCGCCTCGCCAATCTGGCCGTGTTGGGCAGCCACGACCAGGTCAAGTTGGTGATCTGTGATCGTGCCGATTACGACTGGGCGCGTGGCCTGCTCGGCGAGCACGGCCTGACCGAACGCTGCGAGGTGCTGTTCTCGCCCAGCTTCGGCCAGATCGCCGCGCGCGAACTGGCCGAATGGATCCTGGCCGATCGCCTGCCGGTACGCTTTCAGATGCAACTGCACAAACAACTCTGGGGGGAGGCGCCGGGACGATGAACGCGGCCGTCATCAAGGAAACCGCCGGCGGGCGCAAACGCGCGGTGGTGCTGCTGTCCGGCGGCATGGATTCGGCGGTCGCACTGGCCATGGCGGTCGCCGCCGGCTTCGACTGTTATGCACTCAGTATCGACTATGGTCAGCGCCACCACGCCGAACTGGCCGCCTCCGATCGGGTGGCGGCGGCGTTCGGGGTGGTCGGACACAAGACCGTGCACATCGACCTGCGCGCCCTCGGTGGTTCGGCGCTGACCGCCGATATCGCAGTGCCGGAAACGCCGACCAGCGGCATCCCGGTCACCTATGTGCCGGCGCGCAACACGATCATGCTTGCGGTCGCCATGGGCTGGGCCGAAGTGCTAGTCGCCGAGCACATTTTCTGTGGCGTCAACGCAGTCGATTACTCCGGCTATCCGGACTGTCGTCCCGAATTCATTCGCGCCTTCGAACAACTGGCTGCCCTCGCCACCCGCACCGGCGTGGAAGGCCACCCGCTGCGCATCGAAGCGCCGCTGATGCAGATGAGCAAGGCCGAAATCGTCAGCGCCGGCACTGCACTCGGCGTCGATTTCGCGTTGACCGTGTCCTGCTACCAGGCCGACGACGTCGGCCTGGCCTGTGGCCGCTGCGACGCCTGCCGCCTGCGCGCCCAGGGCTTTGCCGCCGCAGGCATCCAGGATGTCACCCGCTACCAGATGACAGACCACAGACGACAGACGACAGAATGAGGGCAAGGCCGCTCCCACGCGTTCCGCGGCTCAGGCAGCACGAGTGATTAACCGACTGACCGACCGGCCAGGGAGCAGGACAGGCTGGCGCCTGCACCGTCTACTCGAAGCCGTCGGCAAACAGCGGGCCGGGGCAATCCACACTCTGTGGATCGACGACGACATGGAACAAGGCACCGGCCGGCATGCTGGCCTGATCCTGGTTGAATATCGCCCAGCGCTTGCGTGTTCCCGCTGCATAGCGCACACCGATTTGATGATTGTTACCGACCCCGTCCAATGCCTGGCCCACCTGGAATAGTGCACAGCGGTGCCCATTGAGCAGCGGATGGTCGATCTCGGTGCTATTTCCAAAAGTATCGCCAGCGCCGGCCCGATGGCGGAAGGCATTGCTGCTCGGTTCCTGAAAATAGACATTGAAACCGCCATCGGCGGGCATCGGCAGCCCGTCCAATCGCACGATGGTCCAGAAGCCGTCCAGAAACTCCACGGCCACCGGCGCAGTCAGTTGGGTGCTGTTGCCATCGCGGGAACTGCGCGAGACCAGCAGGATCCGGTCGCCGTGCCCGGACAGGTCGGGATCGCCGATATAGGTCCGGCTGGCCACGATATTGCTGGTCGTATTCAGATGAATGTAGCGCCCGGGGCCGAGTGCAGGAGCAAATACGTTGTACGCGGCGGGGGAGCTGAAAGACTGTTGATCGTCGGTACGCAGGCGCCAGCGGTCGATGCCGGTCGAGTACAACCAGACGAGCGGATGGTTGTTGTCGGCCGCAGCATCGCCCTCCGGACTCTGGTTGACCAGCAACTGTGGCGCGGCCCCGGGAAATCCATCCCGCGCCGGATGATCGACCGCCACCACATTTCCCGGGGCGAAGGCGGTGATCCTGTGCAGCAACATCACATCGCCGGCTTCCAGCGCGCCGATGTCCACGCCGGTGCCGACCGGAACATCGGTATTCGCCAGCTTGAGCCGACGCAGGCCATCGCCATCGAGCAAGGGCAAACCTTCGCCATAGTGCAGTTCCTGCCATTCGACGCCTCCGATCCGGTTAATGGCGGCCGAACCGGGGCGCAAATGCGGATCGTCAGGAACCCGGTTCAGCATCGGATCGGCAAATACCGAACTCGGGCTCAGCCCCGGGGTCAGGGGCGTTTCTGCGCTGGCAAAAAACAGATTGTCGCGGTCCGCGACGCCGTCCGCACCGCTACGCAGCAAGCCAGCGGAGGCCAGGTAGGCGAGCAGATTGCCGCGAATGTCACCGCTGGCGGTGGCCGTCGGCACGACCAACAGATGGATGCCGTTGACCGCATCCACCACTGTGTTGTGCCAGATGGTGAGCCGCGCCAAGCCACCGAAAATATGCAGCTTGATGCCTTCGGCACTGCGGCTGCCGGGCAGCGCGCTCTGCACAACATTGTTCAGGACGAAACCGGTCAGCAAGCCGCCGCTCACCGTATCCGGACGGCCCTGGCGCAAATAGATGCTGCCGGAACGTCCGCCCAGCACCCAATTGCCCAGCACCTCGCTGCGATGGCTGCGGTTTTCGGTATCGACCAGAATGCCCATCGCGCCGTCGCCACGCGCCACGATATGGTTCTCGCGGATGCGACCAACGCTGCTGCCATTGCCGCCGTCTTGCACCTGTACGGCCGCCGCCACCGGTCCATTGGCAGCATCCCACAGGTAATCCAGCCGATTGCCCGAAATATCGTAGGTCAGTGTGGTATTCGCGGCCAACGCCTTGACCACGCTGACTTCGGTCGCACCGGCAAGCGCCTGCAGTATGCGATTGTTCCGAATCACGATGCTTGCCGCGGTGCCGTCGCTGACCTGGATCGTGATCGCGCCCTGTTGCAGGTCGAAACCCTCAACCTGCCAGAGCCAGCTGACACCGGCCGCGCCGACCGTTCCGGAAATACCGAAACCCGCAGCGATTGCCGGACGATAACCTTCGGCCGCACGCAACACCAAGGGTTTGTCGATACGGATCGGCACGCTGATCAGCGCGTTCTGCGCCACCAGCACGGTATCGCCAGCGGCACTACCGTCGATGCAGGCCTGCAAGGTGCCGGCACAGGGCGCGACTGCCCCGGGCCAGACCTGGGTAGCGCCTTGGGCCGACGGCGCGCACACCAGTACCAGCAGCACGGAAATCCAGGGCAGTCGCAACATGGCTGATTCCCTCAGGCCTCGGTGATGGTAACCACAAACGACCACGCCACCCTGGCCCGCTGGAATCGGCCCGCTGGAATCGCCGCGACCGCGTGTCGGAAAATCACCCCACTTTGCCTCCACAGCACCCGCCACCGCCTTGATCCGGCTTCAGGTTTCGATTCCCCAGCGATGCCCGTGCTTGCTACCCTATGGCATTCCTTCCCTGGACTGTCGGTTGAATCATGAAGATCCGTTCTGTGCTGGCGCGTGAAATCCTGGATTCCCGCGGTAACCCGACCCTGGAGGCCGAAGTCGAACTGGAATCCGGCCAGCGCGGTCGGGCGGCGGTGCCGAGTGGCGCCTCGACCGGCTCGCGTGAGGCAGTCGAGCTGCGCGACGGCGACCGGACCCGCTACCTCGG
>JBGSKT010000621.1:0-5456 GCA_041741075.1 Lysobacterales bacterium | reverse complement strand
TGGTCCTTGGCCTCCTTGCGGTTGAAGGCGACCGGAAGGTCGCGGCCGTGCTCGCGGGCCAGCGCGATCGCGGTTGCGGTGGCCAGCGCGATGCCCTTGTAGGCCGGTCCGAACAGCATGTCCACGTTCAGGTCGGAGCGGACCAGTGTTTCCGCCAGAAAAGCGCCGAGCCGCTCCAGTGCCGATCCGGTATTGAACAGACCGGCGTTGAAGAAGTACGGGCTGACGCGCCCGGACTTGAGCTTGAACTCGCCAAAGCAAAGCACCCGTTGCGCCAGCGCCAGGCGCAGGAATTGCTGTTGATAGGGCAGCATCGGGGCAGTATCCACCTGGGCGGCAGCAGGGATTGCCGATCCGTTATTCTCCCACAGCAGCCGGTCCCGGCTGCGTCGATCCGCTCTGGAACCGCATGCGCATCATCAGTTTCAACGCCAACGGCATCCGCTCGGCGGCCGACAAGGGGTTCTTCCAATGGTTCGCTGGCCAGGACGCCGATCTGCTGTGCGTGCAGGAAACCAAGGCCCAGGCGGAGCAGGTCGAGCACCCGGTATTTTCCCCGCCTGGCTATCAGCGCTGGTTCCGCAGCGCCAAAGCCAAAGGCTACAGTGGCGTGGCGATCTATTCGCGGCAGGAACCGGACCGGGTGATCGACCGCCTCGACTGGCCCGAGCTGGACGACGAGGGGCGTTACCTGGAGGCGCGCTTCGGCAAACTCAGCGTGGTTTCGTTGTATCTGCCTTCGGGCTCGTCCGGCGCAGCCCGCCAGCAGTTCAAGTTCTGCATGATGGAGCGCTTCACCGACATTTTCGCCGACTGGCTGGCGAGCGGCCGTGATTACGTGATCTGCGGCGACTGGAACATCGTGCATGGCGAGCGCGATATCAGAAACTGGAAGTCCAACCAGAAAAACTCCGGCTGCCTGCCGGCCGAGCGTGCCTGGCTCGACCAGTTGTTCACCGGCCAGGGCTGGGTCGACAGTTACCGATACCTGTATCCCACCGGTGAGGACTACACTTGGTGGTCGCAGCGCGGCCAGGCGCGGGCGAAAAACGTCGGCTGGCGGATCGATTACCAGGTCGTCTCGCCGCGGCTGGCTGATCGCCTGCTCGGGGCCGCCATCCACGCCGACCCGAAGTTTTCCGATCATGCGCCGTACCGGGTGGATTACCGATGAGTGCGACCGCAGCTGCAGCGGCGGGGACCCGCTGGCAGCAACTGCGCCGGGTACTGGCGACGCCCTCGGCCGCGGTCATGCTGGTGTTTGGTTTTGGCTCCGGTCTGCCGTTTCTGCCGCTCGGCTGGGTGTTGTCGACCTGGCTGCGTGAAGTTGGGTTCGACTTGGTGACGATCGGCCTGGTCAGCTTCGTGAGCTGGTTCTACGTGTTGAAGTTCCTGTGGGCGCCGCTACTCGACCGGGTCCGGGCTCCGGGGCTCGCCAGTCTCGGCCGGCGGCGGAGCTGGCTGGTGTTCGCCCAGTCCGGGCTGATCGTCGGTTTCGGCCTGCTCGCGGCGGTGGCGGCCGATGGTCCGCTGCCGACGTTCTTGCTGCTGCTGGCCTTGACCACCTGGGCCGGCGCCAGCCAGGACATCGTGGTCGATGCCTACCGGATCGAGATCGCGCCGATCGAGGCGCAGGGTGCGCTGATCGCGAGTTACCAGCTCGGCTATCGGGTCGGAATGATCTTCGGCGGTGCCGGCGTGCTGTTGGTCGCCGATCGCTATGGCTGGTCGGCCGCCTACGCGATGCTCGCGGTGCTGATGCTGCTGCCATTGCTGACCAGTCTGCGGGCGTCGGAGCCGGTGCTGGCGGAATCCGCTGCGCCCGCCATCGACGCCAACCCGGAGTTGTCGCTGCGCTTCGCGCGTGCGCGGCGTGCCTTCATCGAGCCGTTCCAGGATTTCGTCGTCCGCCACGGCTGGAAAGTGGCGCTTCTGCTATTGGTCTTCGTTGGTCTGTACAAGATGCCGGACCAGATGCTTGGGGTGCTGGCCGGGCCGTTCTACATCGACAGCGGTTTCAGCAAGAGTCAGATCGCGACGGTTTCCAAACTCTACGGGGTATGGATAGGCCTGGCCGGGGCTTTTGCCGGTGGCGTGGCGCTGGCGCTGATCGGCCAGCGCGTGGCACTGCTCGGCGCGGCGCTGGCGGTGGCTCTGTCCAACCTGCTCTATCTGCTGATGTCGCTGCATCCAGGCGAGACCTGGGCGTTCGTCGCGACCATTTCCGGCGACAACTTCGCCCAGGGTTTTGCCGGTGTGGTGCTGGTCGCGTTCATGTCCGGGCTGACCAGCCCGCGCTATACCGCCACCCAGTTTGCACTGCTCACTTCATTTGCCAACCTGAGCGGAAAGCTGGTCGGTGGCCTGTCCGGTTTCATCGTGCAGGCGAGCAGCTATACGGTATTTTTCCTGATCAGCGCGGTGTCGATCGTGCCGACACTGGCGCTGCTCGGGTTGCTGTGGCGACGGATCGGGCCGCGCGCACGGAAATCCTGAGGCAATTCGGTACAATGCCGGGGTTATCGACAACAGCGTTGCAACCATGCCTGATTTTACCGTCCGCGGCATCGACAACGATCTGGCCGAGCGCATCAAGGAGATCGCGCGCGGGCGCAACTGGTCGATCAACGATACCGTCATTGAATTGCTGCGCCAGGCTTTGTCCGCGACTCCGGCCGGCGTGGTGGTCGGTGCCGCGAGCGCAAACGCCGACCGCGACGACGTGGCGCGGCTGTCCGGGACCTGGGCCAGCGAAGAGGCCGATGCCCTGCGTGCCGCGATCGCTGCGTTCGAGAGTCTGCCGACCGACAAAAACCCGTTCGCCAGGAAATAGGTTGTGCTGCTGCTGTTGCGCTGACCGGCTCCGCCGTTAAAAACCGCTGCGCTCAGCACAACCTATGCTGCTGTTGCGCTGACCGGCTCCGCCGTTAAAAACCGCTGCGCTCAGCACAACCTATGCTGCTGTTGCGCAGGGGCGAATGACAGCCGTCACCCCGGACTACTGACCACGCCCACTGCTGCGCCGGTTCGACCGTCGGCACACTGGCCGCCTACAGTCCGGGAGCAAATGCATGGCGGTGATCGGTGTCAACTCAGGCCAGACCATCGCCAGTCTGCGCGGGGTCAGCAAGTCCTTTGGCCAGCAGCTCGCGCTCGACCAGGTGGACCTCGGCATAAAGCGCGGCGAAATGCTGGCCGTGCTCGGCCCAAACGGCGCCGGCAAGACCACCGCGCTCGGCCTGTTGACCGGCCGCCTGCGCGCCGATCGCGGCCAGGTCGAACTGTTCGGCCGCGATCCGACCGAACGCCGCGCGCGGCAACGCATCGGCGTGATGATCCAGGAAGCGGCGCTACCCGACACGCTCTGCGTCGGCGAATTGGTGCGGCTGTTTTCCAGCTACTACCCAGCGCCGCGCACGCTCGCCGACAGCCTCACCCTGAGCGGACTCGAAGGCATCGCCGGGCAGCGCTATGGCGGCCTGTCCGGCGGCCAGAAACGCCGCGTCCAGTTTGCCCTGGCGATCTGCGGGCGGCCCGAGCTGTTGTTTGTCGATGAGCCCACAGTCGGACTCGACGTGGAAGCGCGGCGCAACTTCTGGCGGGTGCTGCGGGCGTTGCGTGACGACGGTGTGGCGATCGTCATGACCACGCACTACATCGAAGAGGCCGATGCCCTGGCCGATCGTGTGCTGTTGCTGGCCACCGGCCGGGTGCTGGCCGAAGGTACGCCAGCCGGGATCAAGGCGCGGGCTTCGGGCAAACGCCTGTGCGCCCGCACCGGCCTCGCCGCCGAGCAGATCGCGCGTTGGCCGGAAGTGCAGACACTGTCGGCAAGCGACGGCCGCATCGAATGCCAGAGCGACCAGGTCGAGGCCCTGCTGCGCCGGCTGCTGGCGGCCGACCCGGGTTTAAGCGAGCTGGAAGTTTTGCCGCTCAGTCTGGAGGAAGCCTTCGTGACCCTGAACCAGCAAGCGCCGCCACCAGCACGACCACCCATCGAGGATTCCGTATGTCTGACCGCATGAACGCACTCACCATCCCGTCGGACCGGGGCGACCTTGGCGGCTGGCTGGCCGCGCACCTGCACGAAGCCCGCTACGAACTGCTGCGGCTGCTGCGCTATCCCGGATTCGCGATCCCGACGCTGGTCTTCCCGCTGATGTTCTATGCCCTGTTCGGCCTGCTGCTGGGCGGGCCCTCCACGCAGCGGGCGGCCTATCTGTTTGCCAGTTACGGCGTGTTCGCCATCATCGGGCCGGCGCTGTTCGGCTTCGGGGTCGGGGTGGCGCTGGAGCGGCAGAACGGCTGGCTCGAACTGAAGCGGATCGCGCCGATGCCGATCAGCGCCTACTTCTTTGCCAAGATCGTGATGAGCATGATTTTTGCTTTGCTGGTGGTGTGCCTGCTCAGCGGGCTCGCGGTCGGCGTGGGCGGGGTGCAGATCAGCCTCGCCCAGTGGTTGCTGCTGCTCGCGGTCTGGATCCTCGGCGTGCTGCCGTTCTGTGCGCTCGGCCTGTTGATCGCCACGCTGGTTAAGGGCCAGGCTGCGGTCGCCCTGGTCAATGTGATCTATCTGCCGATGTCGGTGCTGTCCGGGCTGTGGATGCCGATCACGGTGTTTCCGCCGGTCATGCAGAAGCTGGCGGTGATCTGGCCGGCCTATCACCTGAATCGACTGGCGCTGGCCGCGGTCGGCCAGGCCGAATCGTCGCATCCGGCCGGGCATGTGCTGACTTTGCTGGCGATGAGCGCGCTGTTTCTGGTGCTGGCGGCGCGGCGTCTGCGTTCGGCATGAAACCGGTTCCGCCAATCACGGCCGCGGCGCTTGGCAGCGCGACCCGCGGCGCGCACAATCCGCCGATGCCCGCCGTTCCTGCCACTGCCATCGAGGGTCCGGCCGAAGCGCTGCCGGCGCCGGTGGATCGTTTTGGCGACGAGCTGTTCTACACGCACCCCAGACTGCAACTGGCCTATCTGTTCTTCGTGTTCACGCCGCTGATGTTCTGGCCGGATCGACCGGCCAGCGCGGTCTGGGCCAGCCTGCTCGCGATTGCGCTATTCGTGCCGGCGTTTCTCGGCTTTCGTGGCAGCCAGGGCCGGGAGCGGATCGCCCGTACCCTGCTGGTCGCGGCGATCGGCCTGGTGCTGATCCCGTTCAATCCGGGCGGCAACACCTTCGTGATCTACGCAATCGGCATGCTCGCCTGGGCGCTGGCGCCGCGTCCGGCGGTCTGGCTGTCTTTGTTGCTGGTGCTGGTGATGGCCGCCGAGTTTGTGTGGATCAGCCCGCGGCTGGATTTCGCGCTGGCCTCGGTGGCGGTCGTGGTGCTGATCGGCGGCATGATCCTGGCCAGCGTGATCTTCGGCCGCGAACGCGCCCGTGGCCTGGCCGAGCTGCGCCTGACCCAGGATGAAGTGCGGCGTCTGGGCGCGCTGGCCGAGCGCGAGCGGATCGG
>JBGSKT010000620.1:0-2384 GCA_041741075.1 Lysobacterales bacterium | reverse complement strand
CACCGCCGGGTCGGCATACAGTCCGCAATAGAACGCACGATCGCCGACCGCGAGCCGCCGCAGGCTGAGCCGCGCGGTCTCGATCGAAGCGCGGATGACTTGCTGTTCAGGCGACATCGGCGACCCGGCGGTGCTCACTGTCAAGCGCTGCGAGCCGGG
The DNA here is from genome assembly GCA_041741075.1 of Lysobacterales bacterium. Classification (GTDB taxonomy): domain Bacteria; phylum Pseudomonadota; class Gammaproteobacteria; order Xanthomonadales; family Ahniellaceae; genus 0-14-3-00-62-12. Next base: position 2,225 of record JBGSKT010000620.1, on the reverse strand, counting down.
CACAGATTTCGGTATCGGCCGGCATCGGCCCGGCTGGCGGCAGCACCACGGTGATCTCCAGATCGATCGCGACCGTCGGCAGCTCGGCCAGCCGGCAGTGTTCGATGCGCGGTTTCTGGATCGGCAGGGTGGCGGCACGATAGACGATGAGCGGATGATCGAGCGGGTAGTCGCGGGCCTGCTCGATCGCCTGGTGTGGCATCCGGGCGAATACCCCGGGGTGGCCGTAGATCGCCAGGCAGACGCGCTTGCCGGCGCGCACTTCGGCCATGACTGCGGCCTGCATCTCGGCATAGGTCTGACGCCGCGACTTGCCCGCGCGGTAAAAGGGTTGCAGACTGCGCACATCCGCGTTCAGCCCCTGCACCCACAGCTCGACGATGCCATCGGAGACATTGGCAAACACCACCTCGGCCTGTTCGATATGGCTCCTGGCCAGCGGGCCCAGGTGCGCGCCCAGCAGCATGCCGGTGCCGACACAAACCCGACTGCCCTTGGTCATCGTTTACGCCCCCGTGCGGTCCTCGGAATAGACTAGCAGTCGATCGCGCCGGCGTGGTTTTGGCGGTGACGGTTCAAACGGAGTGGCGCCAGCATGAAAACTTCAGCGATTTTGCCTGCAACGACATCGATCCGGACCCGCCGGCATTGGCCGCTGGTGCTGCTGCTCGCACTCGGCCTGCTCGGCGGCTGTGCCCATCATCGGCCGCACTACGATGCCGCCGTGCTGCGCGCCTACCAGAGCGCCGCCGGCGAACCGGTGAAGTCGTTCCGATTCCTGTCGCTGATCAACTGGCGGCCGCTGGATCGCGAGCATCTGGTGGTCTGGACCGGGCCGAGCACGGCCTGGCTGATCGCGATCCGGGCCAACTGCACCGCCCTGGTATTCAGCCATCGGATCGCGCTCACCTCGTCGCTGGACCGGGTCTACAGTTTCTTCGACAAGGTGATTCAGGGCCCCTACGAGTGCCGGATCCGCGAGATCCGCCCGGTCGATCTGAAGCGCCTGCGCGAGGGCACGCCGCGGTCTCGCGAGCGGGGCCTAATAACGGCGAGAGAGCGGTTTTAAGTTTTACGTTTTAGGTTTTAGGGTAAAAGCGTGAGCGGCCCGGCCAATCACAACCCTAGACCCTAACCCCCTAGCCCCTAGCCCCTAAAAAAAGCCATGACCCTGGAACACCACTACCGTGCCTGTCCTTTGTGCGAGGCGATTTGCGGGCTGGATCTGCGCTTCCAGGAGGGCGCGCTGAAGGCGATCCATGGCGATCCGGACGATCCGCTGAGCCGTGGCCATATCTGCCCCAAGGGCAATGCCATCATCGATCTGGAAGCCGACCCCGACCGGCTGCGCACGCCGCAATTGCGGGTCGGCGAGCGCTGGCAGCCGATCGGCTGGGATCAGGCATTCACGCTGGCCGGCGAGCGTCTGGCCGCGATCCAGGCAGAGCACGGCCGCGACGCGGTGGCGATCTATCTGGGCAATCCGAACGTGCACCACTTCGGCCATATCGCCTACTTTCCGAAGTTCGCGCGGCTGCTCGGTTCGAAAAACGTCTACAGCGCTTCTTCGGTCGACCAGTGGCCGCACCATCTGGTCGCCTTGCTGATGTTCGGCCACCAGTTCCTGATCCCGATCCCGGATATCGACCACAGCGACTATCTGCTGATGCTCGGCGCCAACCCGGTCGCATCGAACGGCAGCCTGCTGACCGCACCCGGCATCCACAAGCGCCTGCGCGCGCTGGCCGGGCGTGGCCGTTTCGTGCTGGTCGATCCGCGCCGGACCGAGACCGCAGCGCTGGCCAGCGAGCACCTGTTCATCCGCCCGGGCAGCGATGCGCTGTTCCTGATCGCCCTGCTGCAATCGATGCAGCGGCTCGGTCCGCCCCGGCTCGATCATTACCAGGGCAAGATGGCCGGTTTCGATCAAGCCATGCAGGCCATCGCGGGTTTCGACAGCACCCGGCTGGAAGCGCAAAGCGGTATTTCCCCGGCCACCGCGCAGCGCATCGCGGCTGAGTTCATGGCCGCCGAGCGGCCGGTCGCCTATGGCCGCATGGGCCTGTCCACCCAGGCCTTTGGTACGCTTTCGCAGTGGTTGCTGCAACTGATCAACCTGTATGCCGGGCGCCTGGATGCGGTCGGCGGCAGCCTGCCCAACCAGACCGCGATCCCGGTCACCGGCCCCGGCACCAGCGCCGGCAGTTACCGGCGCTGGACCAGCC
>JBGSKT010000619.1:0-3307 GCA_041741075.1 Lysobacterales bacterium | reverse complement strand
TCGGCGCCGAGGCCCGTGAACTGCCGTGCTGGCTGATCGACCGCGATGTCGGTCTGACCCTGCGCCGCACCCGGGCGGCGCTCGGCTTCTGGGACAAACTCATGCTCAGCAGCGGCTTGCTGACCACGGTGCTGTCGCGGGAGGAAATCGCCGAATCAGAAATCGAACAACTCAAACAGGGCGACCTGCTGCAAAGCGCTTTCGCCGAGTTCGCCAAGCAGAGCGCGCCGCTATTTGAGGCGTTGATCGCGGAACGCGACCGCTACATGGCCGCCAGCCTTCGCGAGCAGATCGACCCGGGCAGTCCGGGCAAGGTGCTGGTGGTGATTGGCGCCGGACACCTGGATGGAATCGTCAGGGCGCTTGCCGACCCGGCCGAGACACCGGCGGCGATCCTCGCGGTGCTGCGCGAGGAGCCGCCGCCGTCCTGGTTCGGACGCTGGTTCGGTTACGCCCTGATCGCCCTGGTGCTGGCCGGATTCGGCTGGGGCTTCCTGCACGGCGCCGATACCGGCATCGACCTGGTGTTGTCGTGGTCCTTGATCACCGCCGTCGGCGGTGCCCTCGGCGCGCTCGCTGCCGGCGCGCATCCGCTGGCGATCCTGGCTTCAGCACTGTCCTCGCCGATCACGCCACTGCACCCGGCGCTGTCCTCGGGCATGCTCAGTGGCGCCGTCGAAGCCTGGATGCGCAAGCCGCGGGTCGCCGATTTCCAGAATCTGCGCGATGACGTGGGGCATTGGCGCGGCTGGTACCGCAACGCGGTCACCCGGGTGTTCCTGGTGTTCACCCTGAGCAACATCGGCACCGCGATCGCGGTCTGGGTAGCCATCGCCCGCGGCGCCGGCAAAATCGCCGGGCAATGAGTGCTCGTTCAGTCCAACCACGGCGGTGGCGGCAGGCCCTTGGCTTCGAGGAAGGCGCGGTTGAACAGGCGCGATTCGTAGCGGCTGGCCGAGTCGCAGAGCATGGTGACGATGGTGTGTCCGGGGCCGAGTTGCCGGGCCAGGCGGATCGCGCCGGCGACATTGATCGCGCTAGACGCACCGAGGTACAGGCCTTCGCGCTTGATCAGGTCCCACAGCACCGGCAGCAGTTCGCCATCCGGTATCTGAAAGGAATCATCGATGCGGGCACCTTCGAGGTTGCCGGTGATGCGGTTCTGGCCGATGCCTTCGGTGATCGAACTGCCCGCGGAGCTGATCTCGCCGGTCTTGACCCAGGCATGGATGCCGGCGCCCATCGGGTCGGCGACCGCGCTGACCAGACCGGGGTTTTTCTGTTTGAGGTATTCGCTGGTGCCGGCCAGGGTGCCGCCGGTGCCGACCGCGCTGACGAAGCCATCGATCCGGCCGCCGGTCTGCGCCCAGATTTCCGGGCCGGTACTGGCGATATGGCCCTCGCGGTTGGCGTGGTTGTCCCACTGGTTGGCGTAGAACACGCCGTGCTGGGCGTCCGCGGCCAGCGACTCGGCCAGACGACTCGCCTGGTGTACGTAATTGTCGGGATTGCGGAATGGCACCGCCGGCACCGTGCGCAGTTCCGCGCCCATACCGCGCAGCGCCGATTGCTTTTCCTCGGACTGCGTTTCCGGCATCAGGATGATGGTATGGATGCCGAGCGCGTTGCCGGCCAGGGTCAGACCGATGCCAGTGTTGCCGGCGCTGCCCTCGACCAGGGTGCCGCCCGGCTCCAGCAGCTTGCGCGACAGGCCATCCTGCAACAGGTACTTGGCGGCGCGATCCTTGACCGAGCCGCCCGGATTCATGAACTCGCACTTGCCGAGGATTTCACAGCCAGTCGCTTCCGAAGCGAAGCGGATGCGCAGCAAGGGGGTGTTACCGATGCTGTCCAGGAATCCGGAACGAATGCGCATGCGCCTGCTTCCTTGTTCAGTCCTTGGCCGGGGTTTCGCCGACCAGGGCCAGGGCACGGCGATTGGCTGCAGCCAGTTTGCGCGCCGGCGACATCAGCAGGCGCTGGCTGCTGCTGGTGTCATCGGTGAGGCCTTCGTTGACCGCGTCGAAATCCATCGCCACATAACCGATCACCTTGCCCTCGGCCGACAGGGCCAGCCCGGGCGAGCCATTGACCACGAAGGCCTGCCGCGGCACCGAGATGCTGCCGACCAATACGCCCCAGGACATGATCGGCGCCTCGCCAAATTTTTTGTCCAGGCGTTCGACGATGTAGTAGGCCTGCCCGGGCGCGGCTTCGGCGATGTCGTTCAGATCGAGCGGATGCAGCAATTTCGGATCGGGCGATTTGAGCCGCAGCCAGGCCACGCCCAGATCGGCGTCGCTGGTTAGCGCTTCGGCCTCGAGCGGATTGTCGACGCCGGCAAAATGCACCCGGAAATCACGGGTCTCGAACTTGAAGCTGGCCTTCTGCTCGGCGCTGAGCTTGTCCATGCCGGTGAAGGTCGGCGCCACGATCAGTTTGGGCACCAATACCAGCCCACGGGTATCGATCACTACGCCGGTGGTCGAGGATTCCCGGCTCTGTTCCTGACCCTGCATGGTCGAGCTGAACACGAAGCTGACCCGAACCACACTGTCGGCGTGCCTGGCCATCAGGCTGGCAAAGACCTGCTTGCTCTCCTCGTCGGTCGGACTGGCCACTGCCAATCCACTGGCCAATGCACTGGCCAGCACGACCCATACCCAGCCGAGACAATGCCCGGCCCTGCGCTTGATCATGGCAACTTCCATCCTGCATCGAGAAACAACAGCCGCGTGCGCTGCGCGCGCAGCACCAGAAAGCTCATGCTGACTCCGGGCAGCAGCGATTTGCGGTCGGTGGCCCGGGCGAAACCGTCGATGTCGCCGATCGCCACATCGTTGACCTTGAGCACCACGTCGCCGGTTTCGAGGTGGGCCAGCCCGGCCAGACCACCGGCCTCGACCCGCTCCACCACTACGCCCCGGGCGTCGGCCGGCAGCCGCCGGTCGATTCGGTCGAAAAAGCCAAGCGCACGCACGCCGAGATCGAGCCAGTCAACCTGCAGGCTCTTCAGCGAGCCGCCGGCATCCGGGGCGGTGCCAGACGGCACCGACAGTTGTTGCGCCTTGCCGTCCCGCCACAGGGCGATGCGGATCGGAGTGTCTTCATCGGCATCGCGGATGCGCTGCTGCAGGGCCGAATCGTTTTCGTCGCCGCTGACCGGGACGGTGCTGTCGTTGATCGCCGTGATCAGGTCGCCGACCCGCATTCCGGCAGTGCCGGCCGGTCCGGGATAAACCCGGGTGACCCGATAGCCACCGGCCTCGGGCAATTGCAAGCGCCGGGCGATGCTCGGCGTGATCGG
>JBGSKT010000618.1:0-14036 GCA_041741075.1 Lysobacterales bacterium | reverse complement strand
CCGGCGGAACCCGCCACGGCCGCGACCGCCATCGCCGCGATCGAAGCCCTGCTGGCCCGGGGCCAGATCGTCGCGGCGCGTCGTGCAATCCGCGATTTCCGTATCCGCTACCCGGATCATCCCCTGCCCGCCGAGTGGCGGCGCTACGAGCGCTGACCGTGGCCCGCTTCACCCTGTCGGAACCGGCGCACTACCAACAGGAGATCAGGAAAAGCCGATTCATCGCCAAGGCCGGCCCAGTGGACTCGGCCGCCGCCGCGCTCGCCTTCATCGCCGCGGCCGCCGAGCCCGATGCCCGCCACAACTGCTTCGCCTACCGGATCGGCGACGACTACCGTTCCAGCGATGCCGATGAGCCCGCCGGCACCGCCGGCCGGCCGATCCTGGCGGCAATCGACGGCCAGGGTTTCGACCAGATCGCGGTCGTGGTCACCCGTTATTTCGGCGGCATCAAGCTCGGCGCCGGCGGCCTGGTCCGCGCCTACGGTGGTACCACTGCCGAATGCCTGCGGCTGGCACCCAGACTGGAACTGAAGGCGCAATGCCAACTGCAATTGCTACTGCCATTCGACTGTCTGGGCGCGGCCCACGCCGGCCTGCTCGCCTTCAAGGCGGAGAAGGTGGACGAGCGCTTCGACAGCGAAGGCGTGCAGCTCACCGTCGCCATCGACAGCGAACGCGCCGACAGCTTCATCCAATACCTCCGCGACCACAGCCGCGGGCGGATTGGGGTTGAACCATCGACTGCGGCCCCGGAGAGTTACTGAATAGCCATGCACTTCGACGGGAAGCCGGGTCTTGCCCTAACTGTCAGCCTACCCGTCGGTCCAGCGGCTGCATGCCGATCGGTATCGGGTCGCGGCAGTGGAGGCGTGAACCTGCGCACAGCCCCAGCACGGGAATCAAGGTATCGCCTTCCTTATCGTGTGGCACCGATGCCCGGGATGTCATTACTGTCCAGTCGCGCATCCCGCTTCAGCAACCGAGACAGTTCTGCCGAGGGCGGCCTCAACGCGCCACCCAGGTGCTGGTGGGCAGCCGCCTCGACAAGGTACAGCACGACCTCGAACTGCAGATCGGTAGCCGGACCGTGGCCGGATTCTGGATCAATCAGCAGCGTGATGGGCAGCTTGCGTTGATTGACCTCACCGGCGTAGCGACCGATCGTTTTCAAGGGAACTCGGTCATCCTTCGCCCCAGCCCACAGATAGATCGGCGTACTGAGTTGATCGATTCCTGCCAGTGGCGAATCCTTCTGCATGGCGCTCCGCCACCGGGCGTCGGTTATTGGTAGTCCCAAGTGCCGGAAAAACATTTCGGCCGGTGGCCCATCTTCGGGCAAGCCGCTACCGCCGTTGTCGGCGATCCAGCGCATATTCCATCCGAATTCGACCGGCGCGGCACTGGCCATTGCAAACCGGAAGCGTCCCTGCGTGTGCGTTGCAGCCAACAGACTGGCGTAGCCGCCAAATGAGTGTCCGACGATAGCCTGCCGTTGTGGATCGCCAACCCCCTGACGTAACAGGTAGTCGAGGCCATCGAGAATGTCACCGAGTACACGACCTTGGCCAAACTGGCCGTCGGCGGAACGCAGATAGTGCAAACCGAATCCGCTAGAGCCCCGAAAATTGGGAGTGAATACGGCGTACCCCCGATTGACCAACAGTTGCAGCAACGGGTCGTACCCATCGCGATCCCGATTGAACGGCCCACCATGCACCCGCGCGATCAAGGGAACGCGTCCCGGCGACAGACCCGGCGGCAGGTAGACATAGCCATGCAAGGTCATGCCGTCACTGGCGCGATAGCGCATCGGGACCGCCGCAGCCAACGGCCCGGCACCCGGCAACAGACCCTCCATCGCAACGTCCGTGAACAGCCCCACCAACCCGTGCGTGGCGGGCGTGTAAAGAAAGTACTTGTCCCCCTGGGTATCGGATTGCTGCGCCGCGACCAGCCATTGCTGTCCGTCTGCGGATGAACTCAATCTTAGATTCGCCTGAGGCAACTGCTGCTGCAGCGCCGTCAACTGGCCCTGCAGACGCGCATCCGCGCCATACCAGTGCAGACGGTCTGAATGGTAGGCGATCCCGCGCCACGCCGATGGCTGCGCCTGCCAAAGTACAGCTTCGGCATCGGCGATGCCCTCGGGATCGCGGTGCACGGTTTCGAAGCCCTGGGCACCAACCCGCAAACGTTGCAGTGCGAGCTGGTCCTCGCCATGTTGGGAAAGCACCCACAAGGCGGAATCGTCGAATCCAAGCAGACGGCATTGCTCAATGCCATGACAACGCAATCGCTCGACAACCTCCTTCGCCAGGTGCTCGCGAACCACGGTGTCGTACTGCGGCCCATCCAAACTGGCGCTGAAGCGCAGTTGCCCGGAGCCATCGAGCAGCACACCACGCACTGGCTGTGCCGCTTCGATCAGTAACTGGATGTTACCGTTGACATCGATCCGTAATATTCGATATCGCCACTGTCCATCCTGCACCACCCGTTCGCCGATCAAGGCGTAAGCAGGTGCACGATCGACCACACCCAGGAAACGCTGGCGAAGCCGGCTGTTCCAGCGGATCAACCGCTTCGCCTGGCCAATGCGCCGATCGAACACCGACAGTCCGATGCCATCCGTGATCCAGATGCCGTGCGAATCCGGCGCCCATTCAAAGTCGATTTCAGTCACATCTGCCCGCAGCAGCAGGCGCTCTCCAGTGGCAACAAGTTCCAGCATCAGGTCGGTCCGCTGCGCCGTGCGCTGCAGGAACGCCAACGCTTTACCATCCGGCGCCAGCTTCACCTGAGTAATCACTGGACGCCGCAACAACCGAGAACGATCAATTGCAACCGCCGGTCGCTGGGCAGCGGCCTGCGCCATGGCCCGCTGCAGACGGGCAGTCCAATCCGGGTCGCCCTGCCCAGACGCAGCCGATCCGGGCACGGCGAAGCTGATCAGTCCCAATAGCCCAAGCGCCAAGGCAGACCTGACGACCCGGTTCACGCGCTGGTGGAACGCACCAGCGTTCAGCGCACAAGCAGTCATGGGTTCACTCCCAGAGATTCGAGATGGCTGCGCGGCACAATCCTGATCGCATCGAGACAGGCGCTTTCAATCATTCCGATAGGTCTGGCGCGGCTCCAGACAAATCAGGCTGAGCAAAGCCGGCACGCCCAAAAGGCCACAGCTAATCAGCCACAGGTAGCGCCTGGTCAGGCTCGCGCCAGTCTGCCGCAGCCACCACCACGCTGATGCAAAGGACAGCAGCAGCAGCAGCGCAGCAACCGGATACAACAGCGGTGCTCCGGCCAAAACGCGTTGTTGCAATGGCCAGGCCAAACCCTTGTCGAGTGTGCCCTCCGGCCAGCCCACGAGCCAATGAAGCGGAGGAGAAAACCACCAATCGGATTGGTACAGCACCGGATAGTCGCGAAAGATCAGGCGTTCGCCCACCGTTGTTGCGCGCCCCGAGCCATCCACAAAGATCAGCTTCTGCGACGGCATCTTGATTTCATTGAACTGGGTCAGTCCGATCTGGCGAAAACCATCTCCGTATGCTGCCGACAGCAACCAGCCATCCATCAGCTCGGCCAAGGCGAAACCTTTGAAGTTGTCCGGCCCGGCCGGCAGATCGACGCTCCAATCCAGCAGGGGTGGCGAAAACGCGGAAGCTGCCAGGCGATCGGAGCGGTAGACCCGTAGTCGCTGATTACTGAGAACCAACAGGCGGTCGAGCGCCCAGCGCGGCATACCGATAAACGACTCACCTTGTGGCAGCTCGATCAAACGGTGCTGGGTTTGCGTCTCGTCATCAATGACGTAGAGCGTGTGACGCGTCATCAGGAGTCCGTTCTCACCCACCACGGGGACTTCGGCGAAAGGTCGGTCATCGCCGACACCACCAGCGCCCCAGATACCCTGCGCTGCCCCGGTTTGCAGGTGGCGCCCGAGAAACTGCATGCGATCGTGGCTGAATGTCCAGAGAACATTACGTTGGCCGTCGAGCCACTGTGTCTGAACATTCAAGTTACTGAGTTGATGACGCAAGGGAAAACGTTGCAGATTGGCACCAATTCGTACCGGCTCAAGCAGCAACAATTCGTCTCGCCAGACTGGCGCACGACGGTCGGTGCTGTGTTCAAGCCCCAGCCGCAATACCTCGCGCGGCTCCGCCCGCTCCAACTCGGTCAGTCCGTTCCGCGGAGGAAATTCGGTATTCAGAGGATCGGTTCCGGCCAGGATGCTGCCGGTCACAAACAGGAACTGACCTAATTCGAACACCAGCAGGAAGAACCCCAGTTGCAAGGGCAGAGCGGTAAGCAGCAGAGTAATGCTGCCCTGGATGGGCGCGCCACGATTTGCACGAAAGCTTTTCATGCTGACCCAACCTAGCCAAGCGATGGTCAACAACATCGGCAGCAACAGCCACCATACGGAAATCAGGTGCAAGCCCAACAGCAATGGCGCCGCCAGCACGGCGACTGCCGCCTTGTAGCGGCTGACAACGGCATGTGCACCGGCCAGCCAGGCCAATAGCGTGATGCCGAACACGTGCAACAACAGCAGATAGTGACGCGTGTCCACTACGCGCTCGGTGAACAGATCGACTCCCGCCACCACCACGGCTATCGGCAGTACCACCACGATCAACAGCAGCATCATTGCGGAGCCGGCCAGTGCAAGAAATATCCGATCCGTGGACAACGGTCGATGGACCAGCCACAGCCAGCGGCTGGGATGTCGATAGCTGCCCACCTGTGCTATTGCCAGGGCCAACCCGACCAATAGGTAAGCGCCCAGGAACGGCATGCAGTCGAGATAGTTCATCTGCAGCAAATCGCTCATCCGATACAGGAACGACAAGATCAGCAGATGCATGCCCGCGATTAGCAGCGCCAGGCGGTGGAATCGACGTAGCTCGGACCAGAGCATATCTTTCATGGCCGCGTCCCCGCGTTGTCCGGGCTGGCGTGGTGACTGGACAGCATGGCGCTGACTGCGCGGTCCAGGCTGACAGAGCCGCAGTAATGCCGGCGCGCGCCCCGCGCCACCAGTCTCTCGGCAAAGGATTCGCCCTGATCCAAAACCAAATAGTGAAACAGTCCATCGATGCGTTGCACCTGCAGAACACCAGGCAAATCATCGATCGGCGGCGGCACGAACGGAAACTCCGCCACCCACAGAATCACCCGTTCGCACAGCGCTTCGGGAGAAGCCATCAGTTTCAGTTCACCACGTTCCAGAACGATCACATTGTCGGCCAGCCGCTCGATTTCCTCCATCTGATGCGAGCAATACAGCAGGGTGCACCAACGGTCATCCATCGAGAACAATACCGCCTCCAAAAAGGCCCGCTTGGCGACCACATCCAGTCCCAGGGTGGGCTCGTCGAGTATCAACAATTCGGGCCCCTGCGCTATGGCCATGGCGAGGTTTACACCGGCGCGCTCGCCACGCGAGAGCTGTTCGATCCGCTGTTCCGGAAGGACATTGAAATGGCTGACGATGCTGCGATATCGCGCATCATCCCATTTTGGATACAAGCGCCGCTGCATGGCGACTATTTCTTCTACCCGCAACCAGGCCGGCAAGCTGTGCTCTTCGTTGACGAATCCAACGCGCGCGCGATCATGATGGCTGAGCTGCATGCAGTCCCGCCCCAGGAGCCAGGCACGACCCGCCGTGGGCGACTGGAATCCGAGCAGTATCCGGAACAGTCAGGCCGACCGCTTGTTGAGGCAGGGGACCAAGCGCTCGCCAACGCGGGCCAGCACCTCCTCCAGTGAGTAGTCCAGACCGATCACCTCGCCGCTGAAGACTTCGATGGCCTGTGCCAGGCGGCGCGAACGCTCCGCCTCGGAAAGCCGCTGCCGGGGCGCAGCAACGAACTGCCCCAGACCCTGGCGCGAGTCGATCCAGCCTTCGGCACCGAGTTCTCCGTAGACCTTGGCAATGGTGTTTGGATTGACTGTGAGTTGTTGCGCGAGTCCGCGAACGCTCGGCAACTGGGCGCCGACCGGCAGATCGCCGCTGGCGATCAGTCGACGGACGCCATCGGCAATCTGCTTGCCAATCGGTCGTGGATCCGCTGCACTCAACTGCAACAGCAAGGGGACGGTTCGCGACATCGGTGTTCCTTGTGTACTGTGTTTACTAGTACAGTTAGTTTGCAGCCCTGGGCGGCCACTGTCAAGACCGCTCGGAATGCCGCTACTACCCAGGCGCTGGCACGGCCACCCTGCAAGCGCCGGGTGCCACAAACATTGCTGCACAAAAATGCAGGGCGCCGCACCATCAAGCCCGCAGATGGGTACTGCGGTCACGTGATGTACGGAACCGCCGGTGCAAAGGAATCAGTAGCTGCTCACAAATCCAGCTCGACCAGACCCGGGTATTGATCCGGACGACGCCCCAATGGCCAATGAAACTTGCGCTCGGACGCCTTGATCGGCAGATCGTTGATGCTGGCGAAACGCTTCTGCATGAGTCCTGCGTCATCGAATTCCCAGTTTTCATTTCCATAGGAACGGAACCATTGGCTGGAGCCGTCATGCCACTCGTAGGCAAAGCGCACCGCGATGCGGTTGCCGGAGAATGCCCACAGCTCTTTGATCAGCCGGTAGTCAAGCTCCCTCGCCCATTTTCGCGTCAGCAATCGATGGACGTCTTCCCTTCCAACCGCAAATTCGGCGCGATTCCGCCAACGCGTATCCTCGGAGTACACGAGCACGATCCGATTGGGGTTTCGTGAGTTCCAGGCGTCCTCCGCCATGCGGATCTTCAGCCGCGCAGAGTCCTCGGTAAAGGGCGGCACAGGGGCTATGGTTTCCATGAATTGCCTCGGTGTGGAATGCAACAAATGCTGCGGAAGGGAAGTTTTTCTACCGAAATCCGGACCAGCCGACTTCACTCGAAACTTTCGTACTGAACGCGCGCTGCGGAAACTTCCAGTTCTCGGGCCGCGGCCTTGGCTGCTTCGATCAAGCTGCCTGGGCCGCAGACATAGAACACCGAATCGGCGGGCGCCGAGCGCATGGTCGCCAGCAGGTCGATGCGTTTTCCACCCGGCGCGCGGGTGCAATAGAGGCGGAGCTGTCGGGGAACTTGGATCTGCAGTCGATCGCGATAGGCCATCTCGGCCAGAGTTCGACCGCTGTAGTGAAGTTCGAACGTGCCACCCCGAGACCAGAGTTCCTGCGCCATCGTCTGTATCGGTGTGATGCCGATGCCACCGGCGATCAGCACACTGTGCCGCACATCCGCGTGCAAAGGAAACTGGTTGACCGGATCGGCTACCGTCAATCGCTGGCCGATCTGCCAGGTCGAATGGATCGCAGCCGACCCACCGCGCCCATCATCCTCACGAAGCACGGCAATCTCGTAGACGTCGCGCCGATGCAGTTGGGAGGCAAGGGAATACTGGCGATTGACGATCGAACCATCGGGTAACTGAACCGGTACCGAGAGGTGAGACCCAGCTGCTACCGGCGGCAATTCGCTTCCGTCCGCAGCACGCAATTCATAGGACCGAATTTTCTGCGTCAACTGGCGCAAGCCTGTGACGACGAGCTTCAGCGCACCGACACCAAGCGCCTCCGGCTGTACGGACGGCGAGCCGTACGTCTCACCCTGCTGTTGCCGGCCACGAGCCAATTCCCTGGCTTCGCGCTCGGTGAACCGCGGAGTGATGTACTTCGGGCAATTCCAATCGAAAGCCTCGACGGTGATGACAACACCACGCTCGACACGAGCCCGAAAATCCGCCGACTCCAGCCGGGCAAGCAGGGCCGCTTCGGTGTCTTCATCAAGCAACCGGGCCCGTCCCCATATCTTGAGACGGCGCTGCCCCGGATAGTCCATCAGAATCAAACTTACCCGATCATCGCCAGTGAGATTACCGACCGAAATGTACTGGCGATTGCCGGAAAAATCCGCGTAACCAATCGTCTTTGCATCCAGAACCTTCAGGAATCCGGCCGGACCTCCACGATGCTGCACATAGGGCCAGCCATTCTCACCGACGGTGCCCTGGTAGAAGCTGTCGCGGGCCGCAATGAACTCGACCTCGTAAGGCCCGAGCGCAACCGTCTCAGGTTCGCCCAGTTCGGTCGATCGGTAGGCGTCTCGACTGCCCATCAGCGACTGGGCGGCCTGGACCTTGGGAGTGAAGGCAATGCCGGCGAAAGCTCGGGCCATCTGGAATCCTCCTGGCCACCGGGAACCGGTGGGTTCCCGGCGTTGTATGGATGAATCAAGCGACGAGCTTCAGCTCGACCTTCGGAAAATCGATCTCGATACGACCTGCCTTGCCGAGCAGATTGGTCAGTATGTTCATGCCGACATGGGTGATGACCTCCACGATGTCGGACTCGCTGTAACCGGCATCGCGCATTTCCTGCAACTCGGAGGTAGTGACCTCGCCCATATGGGCGACCAGGGAACGGGCAAACCGGACCGCAACCGCTGCCTTCGCATCCTGGCTGCTTCCCGCGCGGTTGGCTTCGATCTCGGCGCCATTGAGTCCGGCCTTGCGACCGATCGCTGTATGCGCCGAGAGGCAGTATTCACAGCCGTTCTGCTGGGCAAGGGCAAGTGCGATGCGCTCGCGGGTCTGCGCGTCGAGCGAACCGTCACCGGCAATGCCGTGCAGTCCGAGGAAGGCGCGGAGGGCGACCGGCGAATTGGCGAAGGCCCGAAGAAAATTCGGCACCATGCCGAGCTGGGCGTGGATGGCGTCATAAAGACCGCGCTGCTCGGGGTTGGCGGACTCGGGGGTAACCAGTTTGATGCGTGCCATGTTTCGACTCCTGGGTGGTGGGTGGTGGGTGGTTTGGCGTTGCGTCTTCGTCGACGTACGGCACTTTGCCACCTTCCAGTTGGGAGAAGAATACTCGTACAATGGAACTCTCTATTCCCGATATTGGAATATTCCATGGATCGCTTTCATCTGATGACGGTCTTTGCCGCGGTGGCAGAGGAACAGAGCTTCGCGGCTGCGGCACGCCGTCTCCGCATGTCACCGCCGGCCGTCACTCGCGCGATTGCCTATCTGGAGAAGCGCCTGGGAGTGATCCTTTTGACCCGCACCACGCGCCTGGTGCGCCTGACCGACGCCGGAACCCGGTATCTCGGCGATGCACGGCGCATCCTGACCGACGTAAATGAGGCGGATGAGGCGGCGGCCGGCATCAATGCTACGCCGCGCGGGCATTTGGCCGTCACCGCACCCGTTCTGTTTGGAAAGCTCTACGTGATGCCGGTCATCACGGCCTACCAGCGGACGTTCAAGGAAACCACGCTCTCTGCGATGTTCGTCGATCGCGTCGTCAGTCTGATGGATGAAGGATTCGATGTCGGCGTCCGCATCGGATCGCTGCCGGACTCATCGCTGCGGGCAATTCGCGTTGGCGAAGTGCGACGGGTGGTATGTGCGGCACCCGCCTATCTAAGGAAGCACGGTATTCCCAACGCTCCTGCGGAACTATCCAGACACCAGATCATCGATGCTACCGCTGTTTCTTCCGGTTCCGAGTGGACTTTCACCAAGGGAAGAACCAAGACCACCATCAAGCTCAATGCGCGCATCCTGGTGAACACCAATGATGGCGCGCTCGAGGCTGCCAAGGACGGGTTTGGGCTGACCCGCCTGCTCTCCTATCAGGTGGCCCAGGAGCTGGCGACCGGAAAGCTCAAGACAGTGCTCTCTAACTACGAAGACGCGGCGTTGCCGATCCATGTGGTTCATCGCGAAGGCCGGCTCGGATCGGCGAAGGTGAGGAGTTTCGTCGATCTCGCGGTGGAAAGGCTTAGAGCGAATCCGGCCTTGAACTGAATCGCCACTGCGACCGCGCCCACTGGCTGCCGTGTCTCCACGATCAATGCCATCGCCAGCAGAGCCGCTCAGAACCGCTCATTTCCGGCATTCCCGAGGGTTTTAAGTTACACTGCCCGGCTGCTTGCGCGCATGGTTATCGCCCGCCTTGGACAAAGACGCCCCCACCCGCACCCGGTCGCTGCTGCGCCAGATCCAGCCCTTCGTCCGGCCGCACTGGCGCTTGGTGTTCGGCTGGCTGGTGTTCATGCTGATTTCCACCGCGGCCACGCTGTATCTGCCGGTCGCCGTGCGCAGGATGTTGAACCACGGTTTTGAAGTGGCCGATACGGTGTCGATGGACACCTACTTCCTGCGTCTGTTCGGCATCGCCGCGATCCTCGCGCTTGCCACTGCGATGCGTTTCTACTGCTCGTCGATGCTCGGCGAATCGGTCGCCGCAGATCTGCGCCGCGCCATCTTCACCCACCTGCTGCGGCTGGATGCGGTGTTCTTCGAGAACAACCGCACCGGCGCCCTGTTGTCGCGGCTGACCGCCGATACCGAGCTGATCCAGAGCGTGGTCGGCGCCGGTGCCTCGGTCGCGCTGCGCAACTCGCTGCTGGTGTTCGGCGCCAGCATCGCCCTGATCCTGACCATTCCCAAGCTGGCCGGTATCGCCGCCCTGGTGATCCCGGTCGCGTTGCTGCCGATGTATCTGTTCGGCGGCCGGGTACGGGTGCTGTCGCGGGAATCGCAGGATCGCATCGGCGATGCCAGTGCCCAGGCGGCCGAGTCGCTGGGCGCGGTCCGCACCCTGCAGGCCAACACCCTGGAGATCGAGGAAAACACCCGCTTCGATGGCGCCATCGAACGCGGCCTGTCGACCGCACGCCAACGCATCCGCGCGCGCGGCTGGCAGACCATGTTGATGATCTTCGTGGTCTTCGGCGCGATCACCCTGGTGTTGTGGATCGGCGCCAATGACGTAAGCCAGGGCCAGCTTACCCCCGGCCGCCTGGGCCAGTTCGTGCTGTACGCCGCCGCCGCCGCCGGTGCCGCCACCACCCTGACCGATGTCTGGGGCGAGATCCAACGCGCTGCCGGTGCGATGGACCGAATCGGTCAATTGCTCGCCAGCCGCTCGACCATCCGCCAGGTCGCAATACCGGAACCGCTGCCGCGTCCGGCGCGCGGCGAGGTCTGTTTCGAGCAGGTCCGTTTCCACTACCCGTCGCGACCCGACCAGAACGCGCTGGACGATTTCACCCTGCACATCCGCCCCGGCGAGACCATTGCCCTGGTCGGCCCGAGCGGGGCCGGCAAAAGTACCGTATTTCAGTTACTGCTGCGTTTCTATGATCCACAGGCCGGACGAGTGCTGATCGATGGCGTCGATATCGCCAAACTTTCCCTACACGATCTGCGTCGCTCGATCGCCCTGGTCCCGCAGGACAGCGTCATTTTTGCCACCAGCGCGATGGAGAACATCCGCTTCGGCCGCTATGACGCCAGCGATGCCGAAGTAATCGCCGCCGCGCGCGCCGCCTATGCCAACGAATTCATCGAACGCCAACCGGCCGGTTACGACACCGACCTTGGCGAACGTGGCGTGCGCCTGTCCGGCGGCCAGCAGCAACGCATCGCGATCGCCCGGGCGATCCTGCGCGATGCCCCGATCCTGCTGCTCGACGAGGCCACCTCGGCACTGGACGCGCAGAGCGAAGCGGCAATCCAGAAGGCACTCGCACATGTGATGCAAGACCGCACCACCCTGATCATCGCCCACCGGCTGGCGACCGTGCAGAAGGCCGATCGCATCGTGGTCATCGACCACGGCCGCATCCAAGCGATTGGCAGCCACGAACAGTTGATCGCCGCCGACGGGCTATACGCCAGGCTGGCACGACTGCAGTTCGCCACCTGAACCGAATCGCATGCGGCGCTGATGCGAGCCGCGCAAGCCGGAGCCAACACCGCAGAATGCGCTGCGACGAGTGCACCGAGCACCCGCTTGCCGGGTTCCGGTGTAGCCTTGGCCGATGACCACAACGCCCCCGTCCCCGCTGCCCACCGCACCCGATGACCGCGCGATCCTGGTGCTGAACAGCGGCTCGTCCAGCGTGAAATTCGCGCTGTTCGACGCCGCCCAACCGCGGTCGCGGCGCTACCGCGGGGTGATCACCCGGATCGGCCTCGGCAACAGCCAGCTGCGGGTCAGCGATGCCGCCGACCGCGTGCTGCTGGAAGCTACCGAGGCCATCGCCGATCACCGCGCGGCGCTGGAACGGGTGCTCGGCATCTGTGCTTCGCTAGGGCCGGGCGCGCGAGTAATCGCCGCTGGACACCGCGTCGTGCACGGTGGCGAGCGCTCTGTGCCGATGCCGGTCGACCCGCCACTTCTCGCCAGTCTGCAACAATTGGAAGCGCTCGCACCGCTGCACCAGGTACATAACCTGGCCGGCATCCATGCACTGGCGACGGCGCGTCCGGGCCTGTTCCAGGTCGCCTGTTTCGATACCGCCTTCCACCATACGCTGCCGCGGCTTTCCACCCTGACCGCGCTGCCGCGCCGGCTGAGCGAGCAGGGCATTCGCGGCTACGGTTTTCATGGCCTGTCCTACGAATACGTGCGGTCGGCGCTGCGCGAAAACGGCGTCGCGGTCGCCGCCGAGCGCATTATCGTCGCCCACCTCGGCAATGGCGCGTCGATGTGCGCGCTGCGCGACGGGCAGAGCATCGCCACCAGCATGGGCTTTTCCACCCTGTCCGGCCTGGTCATGGGCAGCCGCTGCGGCGATCTCGATCCCGGCATTCTGCTCTATCTGCAGCAGCGGCTCGGCTTCGGTCCGGATGACCTGCAGCGCCTGCTGTACGCGGAATCCGGCCTGCTCGGTGTGTCCGGGCTGAGCCGCAACATGGAAGATCTGCTGGCCCGGCCGGATCTGGCAACAGCGGTCGAGGCGGTCGAGCTATTCTGCTATCGCGCCCGCACCGAGCTGGCGGCACTGACCGCGAGCCTGGGCGGGCTTGACCGCATCGTATTCACCGCCGGGATCGGCGCCAATTCGCCGGAAATCCGCGAACGCATCTGCGCCGGGCTCGACTATCTGGGCGTGCGTGTCGATCCACAGCGCAACCAGAGCGGCGAACGGGTGATCTCGGACCGGTCCAGTGTGGTCACCGTCGAGGCCTTCGCCACCGATGAAGAAAGCATGATCGCGCGGCATGTCTGCCGCCTGCTCGCCAACCCAACCACCAGCTGAGTACCACCCAGTCCAATGACCATCCATCCCAATAATCTGCAATTCCTGATCGATCAGGCCGCGGCCCTGCCGCCGGTGCGCGTGGCCGTGGTCGATGCCAGCCAGTCGGTGGTGGTCGCGACCCTGCGCGAGGCGCAGGCACTCGGCATCATCGAGCCCTGGCTGATCGGAGATCCCGGCGCCATTTGCGCGGCCTGCGCCAAACTGGGCTGGGATCCGGGCGAGCGCATCGTGGCCGCCGTCGACGATGGCGAATCCGTGGCCAGGGCGGTGACCATGGCCCGGGCCGGCGTGATTGACGTGATCATGAAGGGCGATATCCACACCGATCTGTTGATGCACGCTCTCCTCGATCATGAGCGCGGCCTCCGACTGCCCGGACGCCGAGTAAGCCACGTGTTCGTGGTCGATGTGGCGACCTACCCAAAGCTGTTCGGAATCACCGATGCCGCGATCAATATCAGCCCGGACCTGAATGCCAAGGCGCAGATTCTGCAGAACGCGGTCGACCTGTTCCATCTGCTCGGGGTGGACCGGCCGAAGGTGGCGGTGCTGTCGGCGATCGAGACGGTCAACCCCGCGGTGGTGTCCTCGGTGGACGCCGCCTGCCTGACCCTGATGGCCCGACGCGGCCAGATCAATGGGGCGGTCGTTGACGGCCCGCTCGCCTTCGACAATGCCATCTCGTTTCGTGCCGCAAAGGACAAAGGCATCGACTCGCCGGTCGCCGGCGACGCCGACATTCTGCTGGTGCCGGATTTCGTGTCCGGCAATATCCTGGCCAAGGATCTCGAATACCTGGCCAATGCAGTGGTCGCCGGCATCGCGCTGGGGCTCACGGTACCGGTGGTGCTGACCTCACGCGCCGATCCTGGCCCCGCCCGGCTGGCATCGCTGGCCGTGGCCGCCCTGATGCATCATCGCAGCGCCAAGGACCCGGCCCGCATCCGCCCGACCGAGA
>JBGSKT010000617.1:0-18457 GCA_041741075.1 Lysobacterales bacterium | reverse complement strand
CGCACGAACTTGCCGCTGGCATCGGTGAAATACAGCGCCGCCGCCGCCGGCAGGTGCAGATGGCGGATGCCGACATCGATCGACAGCGCGCCCGGTGCGATGATCGTGAGCCGCCACAGACGCTGGCCGTCGCCGACGCTGGACCATTGGCCGAGCGTCGCCCGGTCGTCAACGCCGGGGCTCACCTTGACTTTGTGCCCGATCGCGTAGCGCAAGGGCTGGCCCTTGGTCGCCAGCGAATCCTCCAACAGCGCCTTGGCCGCGTCCAGGCTGGGCAGCAGCAAGGCGGTATCGGCGCCACTCTGGGCCAGACCAAAGCGCAGGTTGGGCGCAGTCTCAGCGGCGGTCTCGGCCGCCTGGCCGCCGATCGCCTGGCCCAACAACAGCATGGCGGAAAACACGAGTACGGGACGCGCGCGCATGGCATGAGACTCCGGGTTCTGGATCGTGGTCAAGAATACACCCCTGCCCGCGCCGCTCGGTGCGCCAGCACGCAGAATGGCGCAGCCGCTTCGGGGACCGGAACGGCTTGCAGCACGCCTGCATACCCTACAATTGTCGGCCACCCCAGCCTAGTGACCTCACGCACCATGCCCGACATCAAGGACCTGGCCAGCCTGATCCGCGCCGGCCATCCGATCATCGTGATCGAATCGGCCGAGGAGCCGCGCATCGTCGAAGGCTTCCGCCACGTCATCGCCCAGGTCTGGCGGCCCTTGTTTCATTGGTCGCTGACGCTCGGCCTGCGTCGCCTGGACATGGATCTGGATGAGGCGCTGGCGCCGCCGGAAGCGACCGCCACCCTGGTCCACGCCCAGGAGTTCAAACAACGCTCGATCTATCTGCTGTGCGACTTCGCCGGTTATCTGCGCTATCCGCTGGCGGCGCGCATGCTGCGCGAAATCGCCGAGCGCCAGAACTGCGCCGCGCACACCATGGTGCTGATCGGCGCCAGCGTCGAACTGCCGGCGGAACTGGACGCGCATGCGGTGCGCCTGCCGCTCAAGCTGCCGGACGAAACCGCGCTCGGCAAGTTGTTGCGCGACGAGGCATTCCTTTATTCGCGCGAACACGGCGGCAAGCGCGTCGAAATCGACCAGGCCGCATTCCAGCTGATTGTGCGCAATCTGCTCGGGCTCAAGCTCCATGATGCCCGCCGCATCGCGCGGCATCTGGTGTTTCGCGATGGCGCGATCGGCCACGGCGACCTGCCCGAGGCGGCCAAGCTCAAGTTCGAGCTGTTGAATCGTGCCGGCCTGCTGCACTTCGAATATGACACCGCGGCGTTTGGCGATGTCGCCGGGTTCGGCCGACTCAAGCGCTGGGTCGAGCAGCGTCGGCGCATCTTCACCGGCGAACAGCAAAGCGCGGGGCTCGACCCGCCGAAAGGCGTGCTGCTGCTCGGCGTCCAGGGCTGCGGCAAATCGCTGGCCGCCAAGGCGGTCGCCGGCAGCTTCGGGGTGCCGCTGGTGCGGCTCGATTTCGGCGCGCTGTACAACAAGTTCCATGGCGAGACCGAAAAGAACCTGCGCGAATCCCTGGCCAACGCCGAAGCGCTCAGCCCCTGCGTGCTGTGGTGTGACGAGATCGAGAAGGGTATCGCCACCTCGGACTCCGACGACGGCGTATCGCGTCGGGTGCTCGGCTATTTTCTGACCTGGATGGCCGAACGCAAGCGTCCGGTGTTCCTGGTCGCCACCGCCAACGACGTCAGCCGGCTGCCGGCGGAGTTGCTGCGCAAGGGCCGCTTCGACGAGATATTTTTCGTCGACCTGCCGGACGAGCGGATCCGCGATGTCTTGTTCCGGCTGCACCTCGGCAAGCGCAAGATCGACTGGGAGGGCTTCGCACTGGATGCCCTGGTCGCCGCCTCGGCCGGCTTCTCCGGCGCCGAGATCGAACAGGCGATCGTCAGCGCGATGTACGCCGCGCATGCCGAACAGGGCGCGCTGAGCGAAGCCCTGCTGGTGCAGGAAATCCGTTCGACCCGACCGCTGTCGGTGTTGATGGCCGAGCAGGTCGAAAGCCTGCGCGAATGGGCGCGCACGCGCACCGTGCCGGCCGACTGAAACCTGCCAATCGTGCCATCGAGGGAGCAGCCCGGACCGCGGCGCGCTGCTTGCGAGGGGCCAGGGGCTACGCGCTTGAGGGCACGTATCGTGGCGCAGGCTGGTGGTGAGTGCAGCGAACCCCAGCGTCGATGCCGCAGCGCTTCTTCCGGGCTACACGCTGGTTCACCATCCCGGAATCCGCTGCGCTTCTTCCGGGCTACACGCTAGGGGCTAGGGGCTAGGGGCTAGGGGCTAGTGAATAGGTTGTGCTGAGCGTAGCGAAGCGCAACGAAAGATAGGGACTAGGGGCTAGGGGCTACCTTCTGGATCAAGACGGCAATTTCAGCGTGTCGATCAGGTACAGCGGTCGCTGCTTGCTTTCCTCGTACAGGCGCCCGAGATACTCGCCGATCATGCCCAGCGCCATCAGCTGGATGCCACCCAGGAACAGCACCACCGTCATCAGGCTTGGGTAGCCGCGTACCGGCTCGCCCCAGGCCAGAGTCTTGAAAACGATCCACAGTCCGAAGCCGAACGCCGACAACGCGGTCAACAGACCGATATAGCCGGATACCCGCAACGGTATGGTGGAAAACGAGGTGATGCCTTCCAGCGCGAAGTTCCATAACCTCCAGTAATTGAACTTGCTGGCGCCTGCGGCGCGGGCGACGCGCTGGTAGCGCACCGCGGTCTGCCGGTAACCGACCCAGGTGAACAGGCCCTTCATGAAACGATGCCGCTCGCGCAATTGCCGCAGCGCCAGCACCGCACGCCGCGACAACAGGCGAAAGTCGCCGCTGTCTTGCGGCAGGGGGGTGCGGCTCAGCCTGTGGATCAGCCGATAAAAGCCGGCGGCGGTGAGCCGCTTCAGCCAGCTCTCGCCAGCCCGCGAGCTGCGCTGGCCATAGACCACATCGAAGCCAAGTTCGAACTGCCGCCAGAATTCGCCGATCAATTCGGGCGGGTCCTGCAAGTCGGCGTCGATCACCACCACGGCGTCGGCGTCGGCGTGATCGAGGCCGGCAGTCATCGCCGCTTCCTTGCCGAAATTGCGCGCCAGGCGCAGCCAGCCGACTTCGGGATGATCCGCCGCCGCAGCCTGCAGCAGTCTCGCGCTGGCGTCGTTGCTGCCATCGTCGACGAACAGAATCCGTGCCGGCACCGGCAGCACCGACAACGCCGCACGCAAACGCGGTAGCAGCAAGGGCAGGCTCGCGGCTTCGTTGTACACGGGCACGATCACGCACAGACTGCGCCGCTCAACACCGGCATTTTCGACGATCATGTTGGCTACGTCCCGAATGTCCGAAAATGCTGCATCGCAGCAGAAAATGACCTTAAGTTTTCGTTGCATAAAGCCGAACGCACTGCCTATGATAGCCACGCGCACTCGACGCGCCCCCGAATTCTCGAACAGGAAGGAAGCAAGCATGCAGGCTCGACTCCTATTGGCTACGGCCCTGTCATCGGCCCTGCTCGCTGCTTGCAGCAGCAGCAGCAACAGTCCGCGCGCCGTTCCGACGGCACCCGCACTCAACAACGATGGCTCTCCGATCACTGCGGTGATCACGGCCCGGTTTGATCCGGCGGTCAGCGTCATTCCGCTACCGAATGATCTGCTGCTGCGCGGCACCGGCGATCTCACCCTCAACATTCCGGTGGCGCCGACCGCGCCGGCCAGCGACCCGACCCGGGCGATCAACAATCTGGATGGCTGGAGCACGGTGTCGCCGTGGTCGTTCTCGGCTTCGGCCGGGGTGCGCGCCAACAGCCTGACCACCGGGCCGGGCGGCGCGATCCGCCTGTTCCAGGTCACCATCAGCCCGACCACCCGCGCGGTCACCGGGCTGGTGCGCGAACTGGCGGCCAATGAATTCGTCGCCGCCCTTGCGCCCAGCGACCCGAGCAACAAGACCATCGCGATCCTGCCGCTGAAGCCGCTGCAACAGTTGACTTCGTATCTGGCCGTGGTCACCGATGGCGTCAAGGACGCCAGCGGCAACGACATGACCCCGGACACGACCTACTTCCTGACCAAGCGCAGCACGCCGTTCATTACCCCGCTGTCGGCGTTGGCCAATCCGGCCACCTGCCCGACGGTCGCTACCACCACCGACCCATTGCTGCCGGTGGCCAGTGGCTGTTCGCTGGAGCCGCTGCGGCAGTTGCACCAGACCCACCTGGCCATCGCCAGCGCCGCCGGCATCGCCCGCGATGATGTGGTGCTGAGCTGGC
The DNA here is from genome assembly GCA_041741075.1 of Lysobacterales bacterium. Classification (GTDB taxonomy): domain Bacteria; phylum Pseudomonadota; class Gammaproteobacteria; order Xanthomonadales; family Ahniellaceae; genus 0-14-3-00-62-12. The sequence goes on along the minus strand of JBGSKT010000617.1, from coordinate 14,171 downwards.
TCGCTACCACCCAGAGCATCACCCCGGTGCTGATGGCGACGCGCGCGATCACCCAGCCCTCGACCGCCACCCTGGCGCCGTCCGGGCTGACGATTGCCGCCGCCGGCCTGCCGCCGATCGCCGACATCGTCGTCGGCATCCTGCCGCTCAAGTACTACCTGGAAGCACCGTCGCCAAGCAATCCGACTGCGGTGCTGACCACCTCGTGGAAGGCCGCGCCCGGCGCCTACAATCCGCCGTTCAATGCGCTGGGCCTGGATCCGACCTCGACCAATCTGACCTTTGCCAATCCGATCCCGGTCGCCCAATCGACCCAGAACGTGCCGGTGCTGATGACCGTGCCGAATGCTGCCTCGGGCAAGACCAAGCCGGCCGCTGGCTGGCCGGTGGTGATCTTCCAGCACGGCATCACCCGTCAGCGCAGCGACGCGCTGGCGATCTCGGCGACCATGGCCGCCCAGGGTTTCGTGGTGGTGGCGATCGATCAGCCGTTGCACGGTGAAAGCCCCAGTAGTCCTTTCTATGTCGAGAACACCCCGTTCGCGCCGATCTCGAACGAACGCACCTTCGATCTGGATCTGACCAACAACACCACCGGCGCTCCCGGTCCGGACGGCCTGGTAGACGGCTCTGGCACTTTCAGCATCAACCTGACCAGTCTGCTCACCTCGCGCGACAACAGCCGTCAGGCGGTCGCCGACCTGTTCACCCTGGCCAAGAGCATTCCCGGCATGAGCGTGGATGGCGACGCCACCCCCGACCTCGATGGTTCGCGAATTTTCTTCGTTGGCCAGTCGCTGGGTTCGATCGTCGGCCTCAACTTCGTCGCCCTCGACCCGACCGTGAACACCGCAGTGCTGTCGGTGCCGGGCGGTGGCATCGCGCGCCTGCTCGACGGTTCGCCGACCTTCGGTCCGCGCATTCGCGCCGGCCTCGCCGCCTCGGGTGTGGTGGCCGGCACGCCGACCTTCGATTCGTTCATGGGCGCGGCCCAGCAAGCGGTAGATTCCGCCGACCCGATCAATTTTGCTTCGGTCGCGGCCGCCGGTGGCGATCGCATCTTGCTGCATGAAGTGGTCGGTATCGCTGGCGGCACTATCGCCGCTGGCAACGCCACCGACCAGGTGATCCCAAACAGCGTCGCCGGTGCACCACTGTCCGGCACCGAACCGCTGATCCGCGCACTCGGACTGAGCTCGATCACCGGGCCGATCGCACCCGATCCAAACGGTATCCGCGGTGTCGTCCGCTTCGTGGCCGGCGACCACGGCTCGATTCTGAGCCCGGCCGCATCGGCTGCGGCCACCGCCGAAATGCAGGGACAGATGGCCAGCTTTATCGTGAGTAACGGTACGGCGGTGCTGGTGTCCAATACGTCCGTGATCCGTACCCAGTAATCGCAGCGGAGACTGATTCCATGACCAAGCTCAATGCCAAGCCAAGCGCCGGCACCCGTCACCCGGGACTGCGTCGTCGCGCTCTGGGCGCCGCCATCACCCTCGCGCTGGTCGGCGGGTTCGGTTCCGAGGCCCGTGCCTTCGAATTCGCCTCCGACAATGGCGACTGGACCGGCACCCTGGACACCACCATTTCCTATGGCGTATCCATCCGCACCGAAGCGCCGGACCCGGACCTGATCGGCAAGGTCAATCTGAACCCGGCAATCGGCCTGTTGCCAACCAGCCAGCAGATCAACGAACCCGGCCGCTTTTCGGTCAACAGCGACGACGGTGACCGCAACTACAAGAAAGGCAGTCTGGTCTCCAATGCCGTCAAGTTGAGTACCGAGCTCAGCCTCAATTACCGGGCGAACAGCGGCGCCTTCGTGCGCGTCAGCTACTTCTACGACTTCGAGAACGTCGACCGCAAGTCGTTGACTCCGATCGCCGAAGATCTGGCCGGCACCGAACTCGACCTGCTCGATGCCTTCGTGTTCCACAATTTCAGCTTTGGCGACAAGGAAGGCAGCATCCGCGTCGGCCGCCAGGTGGTGAGCTGGGGCGAGAGCACCTTCATCCAGGGCGGTATCAATGTGATCAACCCCTTCGATGTCGGCAAGCTGCGCGTCGCCGGTGCCGAGTTGAAGGAAGCCTTCCTGCCGGTCGATATGCTGCAGGCCTCGTTCAATGTTGCCGAAAACCTGTCGCTCGAAGCCCTGTACCTGACCGAGTTCGAGCAGACCGAAATCGATCCGCTCGGCACCTTTTTCAGTACCACCGACATCGCCTCCAACGGTTCTGAATTCGCCATGCTCGGCTTCGGCCGGGCCAACGAACCGGAGAATTTCCGGCGCTGCCAGCTCGGGCTGATCGCACCCACCGATGTCGCCGCATTGACCTCCTGCGGCGCCGCGTTTGCGCGTACCCCGACCCGCTTTGCCAAAAGCACAGGGCAGTGGGGCGCCGCGGTACATTACTTCTCACCAGATCTGAACGACACCGAATTCGGGTTCTACTACCTCAACTACCACAGCCGCCTGCCGATCATCAGCGGCAACGCGATCACCACGAACAGTCCGGCCAGCGGTCGCTACTTCCTCGAATACCCGGAAGACATCCACCTCTGGGGCACCAGCTTCAATACCATGATCAACTCGATGGGCATTGCGCTGCAGGGGGAAATCAGCCACCGCACCAACGCGCCACTGCAGATCGATGACGTGGAAGTGCTGTTTGCCGGTCTGACTCCGCTGAATGCATTTTTGCCCTCACCGGCGCTGCGCTTCAAGAGCCAGCTCGGCGAATTCGCTCCGGGTGAAGAGATCACCGGCTTCGAGCGGCACAAGGTCACCCAGGCGCAGACCACCCTGACCAAGGTATTCGGACCCTCGAACTGGTTGCAGGCCGATCAATTGGCAACCGTTCTCGAAATCGGCGCGACCAATATCTGGACCCTGCCGAAGACCGACATTCTGCGCTTCAATGGCGACGGCACCGATACCGGTGGCGGCCCCGATGAAACCAGCGGCGATCTGCGCAACCCGGTCACCCAGGTCAATGGTTTCCCGACCCGGTTCTCCTGGGGCTATCGTTTTGCGGCCCGCGCCGACTACAACAACGTCTTTGGCTCGGCGTTCACTGTGTCGCCACGGGTGGCCTTCGCCCACGACGTGAATGGCACCTCGCCGGGTCCGGGCGGCAACTTCATTGAAAACCGTAAATCGGCCACGGTCGGAGTCGAGACCACGTATCTGAGCAAGTGGGCGCTGGACATGGCCTATACCAGCTTCTTCGGCGCCGGCAACCTGAATCTGATCAGCGACCGCGACTTCGTGTCCTTCACCGTCCGCTATTCGTTCTGAGCGAGGCTAATCATGCAAATCCGCAAGCAAGTAATGATCGCCGCCCTGGTCGCCCTGGCGGCAGGTAGCGGCGCGAGCCTGGCCGGCGTCTCGCCCGAACAGGCCGCCCGGTTGGGCAATGATCTGACCCCGGTCGGTGCGATCAAGGCGGGCAACAGCGACGGCACCATCCCGGAATGGACCGGCGGCATCACCCGACCGCCGGCGGGCTACAAGCCCGGCGAGTTCCACCGCGACCCGTTCCGTGGCGACAAGCCGCTGTTTGCGATCACGCCGCAAAACTACAAGGACTACCAGGCCAGGCTCAACGTTGGCCAGGTGGCCATGTTCAACAAGTACAAAGACTTCAAGATGATCGTGTATCCGACCCGGCGTTCCGGTTCGTTTCCGCAGATCGTCTATGACACCAGCAAGACGAACGCGGTCACCGCCAAACTGGTATCCGACGGCGACGGCGTGGCCGGGGCTGCGATCGGCTTTCCGTTCCCGATCCCGCAGAACGGCTATGAGCTGATCTGGAACCACAAGCTCAAGTACAAGAGCACCGGCGGCATGCGCTGGGCCAACCAGGCCGCGCCGACCGCAAGTGGCGCCTACACCCTGGTGCGGCTGCGTGAAGAGTTCCTCGGCCCGTATTACAAGCCCGGCAACACCATCGAGAACATCAACGACGTGTTGCTGTACTTTTTCCAGGAAGTGGTATCGCCGGCGCGCCTGGCCGGAAACGTGCTGCTCGTCCACGAAACCGTCAACCAGACCAAGACACCCCGTCAGGCATGGGTCTACAACCCCGGCCAGCGTCGCGTGCGCCGCGCCCCAAACATCGCCTACGACAACCCGGGCACCGCTTCCGACGGCCTGCGCACCAACGACATGACCGACATGTTCAACGGTGCCATGGACCGTTTCGACTTCAAGTTGGCCGGTACCCGGGAGATGTTCATCCCCTACAACGACTACCTGGTGCACAGTGGCACGGTCAAGCTAAAGGATCTGATCCAGCCGGGCCACCTGAATCCGAACTACATCCGTTACGAATTGCACCGCGTCTGGGTGGTAGATGCGCTGCTCAAGCCGGGCAAGCGTCACATCAACAAGCGCCGCACTTTTTACCTGGACGAAGACAGCTATCAGATCGTGGCGATCGACCATTACGACAGCCGCGGCCAGCTGTGGCGCTATTCCGAAGCCCCGAACATCAACTACTACGAAGTGCCGACGGTGTGGGCCACGGTCGAGACCCACCACGACCTGCAGTCCGGCCGCTATATCTCTGGTCTGCTCGACAACGAGGAAGCAACTCCGGTCAATTTCGGCTTCCAGAGCACGCCCGAAAACTTCTCGCCGCAGTCGCTGCGCAAGCGTGGTATCCGCTGACCTAACTGGCTGTTCGCGAGCGGGTCTGGCATCGGCCAGTCGTTCCAACCGGGGCGACTGGCCGTGTTGTTTCGGCCATACTGAAATTCCGGGCGACGGTGCCTTTGCCGTCACCGCAACAGCCGTTTCGGGAGGAAGTGCATGAACAGCACGATGCGAATTCAATGGGCGATGCGATCCACCCTGTCCATGTGGCTGGGCCTGGTGGCCGCCACTGGACTGGTATCCGCTGCCGCAACCGAGGCCGGGTATGGCGTGCTGTCGGCACCGCTGGACGAGCACGACCCGGTCATCCAGACCGCCGAAGTCATGCCGCGCGCCAGTCACGCGCTGATCCTCGACATCGCCGAAGCCAGTGACCGCGCTGTCGCCGTCGGAGAGCGCGGCGACATCCTGCTGTCGGAATCGCGACGCGACTGGCGGCAGGTTGAAGGCGTGCCGACGCGTTCGACCCTGACTGCGGTGACCGCGGTCGACAATCAAGTCTGGGCGGTGGGTCACGACGGCGTCATCCTGCATTCCAGCGATGGCGGCCTGAGCTGGCAGCGGCAACGCGCTCAGCCGTTTGACCCGGATAGCGACGACCTGAAGAGCGGCGCGCCCTTGCTCGATGTCTTGTTTACCGATGCCTTGCATGGTTTTGCCGTCGGCGCCTACGCGCAACTGCTGGTCACCGAGGATGGCGGCGCGAATTGGACCCAGCGCAACGTGCTCGGCAAAACCGACGCCGAAATCAGCGCGGCGCAGGCCCAGGACAATTCGGTGGTCAACGACGACACCGGCACGCTTGACCAGAACGACCTGGCCCTGGATGAGGAAACCGACCCGCACTTCAACGCGATTGCCCGCACCGGCGATGGCTCCTACTTCATCGTCGCCGAACGTGGTTCGGCATTTCGCTCGACCGACCATGGACACACCTGGCAGCGCATCCAGCTGCCTTACCAGGGCTCGATGTTCGGCGTGATCGGATACCAAGGCCGCCACGTGCTGTGCTTCGGTCTGCGCGGGAATGTCTATGAGAGTTTTGATCTGGGCGACAGTTGGCACAAAGTCGAAACCGGAACCAGCCTGAGCATCATGGGGGGCTCCGGCTTTGGCGAAGGCGGAGCGGTGCTGGTCGGCGCCAATGGCCTGGTGCTGAAACGCGCCGACGGCGAGGACGACTTTCACGCCAGCACCCATCCCGACGGCAATGTACTGGCCGCGGTGATCGCGCTGTCTTCCGAGGAATTCGCCATTGGCGGCGAAACCGGCTTATCGATTTTCGGCCACTGAGCCAGCGAGGATTTCCGATATGGCAAAGATCAGCAAGGGTGAGCAGAGCGCGTTCAGTCGCGTATTGGAAAGTTTGATTTTCGATAATCGCGGCGTGGTACTGCTAGTGTTCACGGCAATTACGGCGGTGATGCTGTTTTTTGCCCTGCAATTGAAAGTGGACGCCGGCTTCCGCAAGCAGGTGCCACTCAAGCACGAATACATGAAGACCTTTCTCGAATACGAGAAGGAATTCGGCGGCGCCAATCGCGTACTGGTCGCGGTCATGGCCAAAGACGGAAAGATGTTCACCGCCGAATACATGACCACCCTGGACCAGGTCACCGATGACGTGATGAGCGTGACCGCGGTCGACAAATCCCGCACCCGCTCGATCTTCACGCCCAATGTGCGTTTCACCGAAGTAGTCGAAGACGGCTTCGCCGGCGGCAATGTAATCCCGGCCGACTTCACCCCAAAGTCGCCGACCTTTGCCCCGAGCGAAGACGATTTCAACAAGATCCACGCCAATATCGTCAAGGCCGGCATCGTCGGTCGTCTGGTCGCCAAGGATTTCAGTGGCGCCATGGTTCAGGCCGAACTGGTGCCGGAGAGCACCGCGCCCGGCGGCAAGCTCGACTACCAGGGGATCGCCGCGCAGCTGGAAGCAATCCGCACCCAGGCCGAAGCCGCCAACCCGAACGCGACAGTACACATCATCGGTTTCGCCAAGATGGTTGGCGACATCAGCGACGGTGCCCGCTCGGTGATCAAGTTCTTCGGCCTGACCATCGCCCTCACCTGGCTGCTGCTGTTCCTGTATTCGACCTCGGGCAAGCTGGCCACGTTGACCGTGGTCGCCGCCTTCGTGTCGGTGATCTGGATGCTCGGCGCGCTGCGTCTGATGGGCTACGGCATCGACCCGATGAACATGCTCACGCCGTTCCTGATCTTCGCGATCGCGGTCAGCCATGGCGAGCAGATGATCAACCGCTTCCGTGGCGAGATCTTCTTCGGCGGGCTGGAAGATGGATCGGTAGAAGAACTCCGCGCCCGGGCCAAGGACAGTGTCGGCCCTTATGAAGGGGCACGTGCTGCCTTCCGCATGCTGCTGGTGCCGGGCGCGGTTGCCCTGCTCGCCGGCTGCATCGGATTTGGCACGATCATGATCATCGACATCAAGATGGTGCGAGAACTGGCGATCACCGCGACCATCGGCGTCGGCTTCACCCTGCTCACCGACCTGATCCTGCTGCCGGTACTGCTCAGCTACACCCGCCTGCGCAACCTCGACCGCAAGCGCGAGTATCGGCTACGCCAGTTGACCAAGTTCGACGTGATTTGGCGTTTCCTGGCCCAGTTCAGCCGTCCGACCCTGGCCCTGCTGATCATTGCGATCGGCGCGACCGCCTGGTATTTCGCCCGCGAGGAAGGCAACAAGGTGATGGTCGGCGACGCCCAGAAAGGCGTGGCCGAACTGCGCCCGGATGCCAAGTACAACCTCGATGCAGAGGCCATCACCAGCCGCTTCGCGCTGGGTGTCGATATCATCAATGTGATCGCCGAGGCCGGTCCGTTTGCCTGCACCGAAAATCCGCGGGCGATGGAACTGATCGACCGCTTCGCCTGGCACATGAGCAATGTCGAAGGCGTGCAGCAGGTGATCACCTTGCCGCAGATCGCCAAGATCATCTATGCCGGTTACAACGAAGGCAATCTGCGTTGGCGTGCGATCCCGCGCGACTCCAACCTGCTGCGCCAATCCCTGCAGAACGTCGAAACCGACACCGGCCTGATCGACAGCCCGGAATGCAAGGCGATGCCAATCATGATTTTCACCACCGATCACCAGGCGACCACGATCGATCGCGTGGTCGGTGCGGTGAAAACCTTCCGCAAGGCCAATGGCGCCGAAATTATCGACTTCCGGATTAAGCGCGAGGCGGCGATGGTGGCTGCCGCCGAGAATGGAGAGGAGTTCCGCACTGACCAGGTCAATCTGCGACTGGCCACCGGCAACGTCGGCGTAATGGCGGCGATCAACGACGAGGTGCGCCGGGTGGATCATTCGATGTTCCGGCGCTTCGCCGAGGATATCGAACATGTCGACCTGTGGACCGCGACCAAGCAGATCCGCCCGTCGATGCTGGAGTGGCTGTACACGGCGGTGTTCCTGATGGCCATGTTCAGTTTCGGCAGTGCCCGCGCCGCGCTGTGCATCGTACTGCCACTAGTGTTGGTGACCGAACTTGGCAGCGCCCTGATGGTGCATCTGGGCATCGGCCTCAAGGTCAACACGCTGACCGTGGTTGCGCTTGGTGTCGGTATTGGTGTCGATTATGCGATCTACATCTTCGCGCGCATGGACGAAGCGATGAAGCAGGGCAAAACCCTCAGCGAAGCGTACTTTTCAGCGCTGAAGACCACCGGCATCGCGATCTTCTACACCGCCCTTACCCTGGCCAGCGGCGTGTTCACCTGGTATTGGTCGGACCTCAAGTTCCAGGCCGATATGGGCGTGATGCTGACCTTCATGTTCGTAGTCAACATGCTGGCCGCGATTGTTTTCCTGCCGGCCTTGTGCCGCTGGTTGCTGCGCCCGACCGAGCAGGACGCCGGAATTTGATCGCCAGTCTGGCCCGGGACTATAGCGCCCGGGCCAGCGTTAAACAGGCGGCGATGCGGGACCCGGCCCGGGTCGCAGCTTCTGCGACAGCCGGCCGCCAGGCTTGGCTCCCCTCAACCGGAGCCCGCCATGCACAACAACCGTCTGCATTGCCCATTCGCCATCGCCGCGCTGTGCGCCCTGGTCTGCCTGCTCAGTCTGCCCGGCGCGGCGGGGCAAACCACGCCCTTCGGCGAACTCTGGATCTGCCTGGGACTGCTGCCCGCACTGAGCGCCCTGATTGCCTGGCCGTTGCGCCGCTGGGCGGTCGCGCCGGTCCGCCCACTCAGCGACCCAGATGGCCGAGCAACTGCGTATGCACGGCGCTCGACATCACCGCCAGATAGCCGGCCAGGCCCAGATAGGCCGCGCCGTATTGCAGTTTCACCGCCAGTGGCTGCTCGTAGTAACCGGCCGGCATCGAAGCCTGCCAGGTACCGCGCCACACCGACCAGGCCGCCGGCGCGGCAAAGATCAACACCAGAAACAGCATCGGACTGGGCCGCCACAGCATCAGGCCAATCAGCAACGGAATCCCCGCCAGCCAGATGCGCGGCGATAGCACCCCGACAATGCGCCCGCCATCGAGCGGGTTGATCGGCAACAGGTTCCACAGATTCAGCATGAACCCGGAATAGGCGAGGGCCAAAAGCAGCGTGCTGTGCTCGGCGCGGGCGACGAAATAGCAGACCAGCGCAGCGACCGTACCGGCGACCGGTCCGGCCAGGGCGATGCGCGCTTCCACCCGCGCGTCCATCGGCTGGTCCTTGAGTTCGATCCAGGCGCCAACAAAAGGAATGAAGGTCGGTGTGCCCACCTTCAATCCCGCCGCCCGCGCCGACAAATAGTGGCCGAGTTCGTGGACGAAGATCAGGATCACGAAGCCCGCCGCATAGCGCCAACCGAACAGCAGGGCGTAGGCAAACACCGAAATGATCATGGTGCCGCCGGTCTTCAGGATCGGCCCGAGCTTGGCGGCGTTGAGCAGGAGCAGGAACAGTTTGATCATCGTGGCGCCAGGACCGATCGGAATGGAAGCGGGCAGTGTAGCGGGCAAGGGACCGCGGGCTGATGGCCGGAAGCCGGCCGTCGGAAGGAATGCCGTCGCCCCGGCGCAAGCCGGGGCCCATTGTCCAGGGCCGTCGAACCGCACCCACTGGGCCCCGGCTTTCGCCGGGGCGACGTCGCTCGCCCGTCTCCCGACTATCGACTATCGACTAGAATGCCGGATAACTCCGTCCTGCCCCGTGCTAGAGGCCGTCGATGCGCCCGCTTGCATGCACCCTGATTCTCCTCACCGCCACGCTGGTCGGTTGCGCCCATCGCGGAACCAAGCCCGCTGACCTCAAGGAAGTTCCCGTGTCTCAGTCCAATCCGCCTGCGGCGCCCATTGCCCCACTCATCCCGCACACGGTGACTTCGCCCAACGGAGCGCGCACCGACAACTACTACTGGCTGCGCGACGACAGCCGTCACGACACCAGGGTGCTCCAGTACCTGCAGGCCGAGACCGACTATGCCGAGGCCATGCTCGCGCACACCGAGCCGGCGCAGAAGCTGCTGTTCGACGAGATCGTCGGGCGGATCAAACAGGATGACGCCAGCGTACCCTGGCGCAAGAATGGCTATTGGTATTACCAGCGCTTTGAGACCGGCAAGGAATATCCGATCCACGCGCGCCGGCCCGGTTCGATCGACGCCGACGAGGAAGTTCTGCTCGACGTCAATGCCATGGCCGTGGGCAAGGATTTCTACCAGGTCAGCGCGGTCAGTGTCAGCGAGGACGGCAGCCAGCTGGCCTTCGCCGAAGATACGACCGGCCGCCGCCAATATGTGCTGCGCTTTCGCAATCTAGACGACGGCAGCTTTTACCCGGAGCAGATCGCCAACGTCGAAGCCGAGGCGGTTTTCGCCGCTGACAACCGCAGCGTGCTGTACATCGAAAAGGACCCGGTGACCTTGCTCGGCCTGCGCGTCAAGCGCCACCGGCTGGGCACCGACCCGGCCCAGGACAGCCTGGTCTACGAGGAATCCGATCACAGTTTCTATCTCAGCATCGGCAAGGGCCGTTCGGATCGTTTCCTGTACATCGGCCTGTCCAGCACCACCAGCAGCGAATGGCGCTACGCCGATGCCGCCGATCCCGAGCTGCGCTTCCAGGTGGTCTTTCCGCGCGAGGCCGAGCACGAATACAGCGTGCAGGACCACGGCGACGAATTCGTCATTCTAAGCAACTGGCAGGCGCACAATTTCCGCTTGCTGCGGGTGGCCATGGCGCAGTCCAGGGATCGCGGGCAGTGGCGCGAATGGCTGCCGCACCGCGAGGATGCCCTGATCGAAAACGTCAGCGTGTTGCGCGACTTCGTGGCGATCAACGAGCGCTCCGGTGGTCTGCGCAAAATCCGCATCAAGGACTGGACGAGCGGTGCCGAACGCTTGGTCAGCTTCGACGAACCGGCCTACACCACGTTCATCGGCGCCGCCCCCGAATACGTCAGCGACAGCCTGCGCTTCGTCTACACCTCACTGACCACACCGGCCTCGACCTATGACCTGGATATCGCCAGCGATCGCCGCGAACTGCGCAAGCGCGAACCGGTGCTGGGCGGCTTCGATCCGGCCGACTACCGCACCGAGTTCCGCTTCGCGCCGGCCCGCGATGGCACCCGCATTCCGGTGTCGCTGGTCTATCGCCGTGACCTGGTGCGTGATGGCAGTGCCGCGCTGTACCAGTATGGCTACGGCTCCTATGGCATCTCCATGGACCCGATGTTCAGCGCCACCCGCTTGAGCCTGCTCGAACGCGGCGTGGTTTACGCGATTGCGCATGTGCGTGGCGGCGAGGAGATGGGCCGCGCCTGGTACGAACAGGGCCGCCAGCTGCACAAGCAGAACACTTTCAACGATTTCGTCGACGTCACCGATTTTCTGGTCCGGGAAGGCTATGCCGCGCGCGATCGTGTAGTCGCCCAGGGCGGCAGCGCCGGTGGCCTGCTGATCGGCGTGATCGCCAACCAGGCGCCGGATCGCTACCACGCGCTGGTCGCCAATGTGCCCTTCGTCGACGTGGTCACGACCATGCTCGATGAAAGCATCCCGCTCACCACCAACGAATTCGAGGAATGGGGCAATCCCCAGCAGCAAGCCTACTACGACGCCATGCTGGCCTATTCACCCTACGACAATGTGCGCGCCCAGGACTATCCGGCCATGCTGGTCACGACCGGCCTGTACGACAGCCAGGTGCAGTACTTCGAACCGGCCAAATGGGTCGCCCGGCTGCGCGCCGCGAAGACCGACCACCATCCGCTGCTGTTCCACGTCGATATGAGCGCCGGACACGGCGGCAAGTCCGGGCGCTTCCAGCGTTATCACGAGATCGCCCGTGAATACGCCTTCCTGTTCGACCAGCTGGGCGTCGCGGTCGCGCCGCTAGCCCCAGCCCGCAGCAACGGATTCGAGGCCAGCCATGACCACTAAGCGGATCATCCGATTTTTTCTCATCGTGCCGCTGGCGCTCGGCGTGCTGGCCGCTTGTGGCCAGAAGGGTCCACTGGTACTGCCCGACCGACCGGCCAAGCCGAAGGCCGAGCCGGCAGCGACGGCCACCCGTCCGGCCGAGCCGACCCCGCCGGCGACTTCCGAAGCCGCCGACGAATCCGCCGACCCGGTCCACTGATGCTCGCCTTCAGCAAGATGCACGGCATCGGCAACGATTTCATCGTGCTCGATCGCCGCGCCAGCAATGGCGCCGACCTGGAGGCAGCATGGATCCGCCGTCTGGCCGACCGCCACACCGGCATCGGTTGCGACCAGCTGCTCAGCATCGAAATGGCGAGCACGCCGGGCGCGGCCTTTGCCTATGGCATCTGGAACCAGGACGGCAGTCCGGCGCGCCAGTGCGGCAATGGCGTGCGCTGCGTGGTCGCCTGGCTGGCGCGTGCGGGCCTGATCGGTCCGGGCGCGCTGCGCCTGCAGAGCCCGAGTGGCCTGGTCGACTGCGAATTGCTGGACTCGGGTTGGGTGCGGGTGGCGATGGCCGTTCCCGATTTCAATCCGGCGGCCCTGCCGTTCATCGCCGAGGCCGAAGCCAGCAGCTATCCATTACGGGTGGAAGGCGAGGACATCGACATCACAGTGGTATCGATCGGCAATCCGCACGCCGTGGTCCGCGTCGACGCGGTGGCCAGGGCGCCGGTACAACGGCTGGGGGCGCTGATCGAAGCGCACCCGCGCTTTCCCGAGCGGGTCAATGTCGGTTTTGTCGAGATTGTCTCGCCAGAACAGCTGTTCCTGCGTGTGTTCGAGCGCGGCGTAGGTGAAACCCTGGCCTGTGGCACCGGCGCCTGCGCCGCGGCGGTGGTCGGCATGCGCCTGGGCGTGCTCGATCGGCGTGCCTGGGTCAGGCTGCCCGGGGGAGAATTGCTGATCGAGTGGCCGGCACCAGACCAACCGGTATGGATGAGCGGCCCGGCCGCATTCGTGTTCGAGGGGGAATTCCATGAGCAATGAAATCATTCCGCGCGATCTGCACAGCCGGCGCGAGCCGGAGGCGCTCGAGGTGGCCGGCTACCTGCGCCGCCACCCGGATTTTCTGGGCCAGTTTCCAGAGCTGGCGCTGGCCCTGCAGCTACCGCGCGAACACGGCGCCAGCACCAGCCTGGCCAGCTACCAGATCGATGTGTTGCGCGACAAGACCCGCGCGCTGTCGCGGCGACTGCAGGAGCTGGTCGGCATTGCCCAGGACAACGAGGCGCTGATGGTGCGGGTGCACGCCTTCACCCTGTCGTTGATGCGTGCCGGCAACCTGACCGACACCTTGTCGCGAGTGGCGGCCACCCTGACCGAGGACTTTCACACCGACCTGGTGCGGCTCGGTCTGTTCGCGCCGGTCGCCGGTTTTCAGCCGGACTGGCTGCTGGTGGCCCCGCGCGACGCCCCGCAATGGCTGGCGCTGACCGACTTTTTCGCCAAGGGCGAACCGCTTACCGGCCGACTCAATGCCGACAAACTCGGGCTGATGTTCGGCCCGCACGCCGATGCGGTGAAGTCGGCGGTGCTGCTGCCGATCGCCGAGCACGGCCTGCTCGCGATCGGCTCGCACGACCCGAACCGCTTCCACCCGGGCATGGGCACGATCTTCCTGAAACTGATCGCCGAAGCGGTCGCCGCCGCACTGGCGCGCTATTGAGCCGGAGACGTTGGTCGAGAGATGGGGGACGGAAAGCCGGAAAGCCGGAAAGCCGAATACCTAAAACCTAAAACCTAAAACCTAAAACCTAAAACCTAAAACCTAAAACCTAAAACCTAAAACCTAAAACCTAAAACCGTCGTCCCCGAGGTCTATCATGTCCACCCGTCTGCTGCTGATCGCCCTGCTGATCTTGATGAATCCCGCCATCGCCAAAGACCACCCCGCAGCCTATGCTCTGGTCATCCACGGCGGGGCCGGGGTGATCGACCCGGACCAGCTCGATCGCCCCGAACGTGCGGCGATCAAGGCCGAACTCGATCGCGCGCTGGATGCCGGCGAAGCCGTGTTGAAGGGTGGCGGCGCCGCGCTCGACGCGG
>JBGSKT010000616.1:0-1903 GCA_041741075.1 Lysobacterales bacterium | reverse complement strand
CATTTCGCCTGCTCTTCCGACAGTTTGTCGAAATCGGCGTCGGGCTCGGCGTAGGCGGCATAGACCGCGTCCAGCGCGGTCTTGGCGTCCAGCACTTCGGACATGCCGAGCTCAACTTCCTGACGCACGGTGTTTTCCGGGTGCAGCTTGGGTTCCTGCTCCAGATAGCCGATCTTGATGCCGGGCTCGGCACGGGCCTCGCCCTGATATTCGGTGTCGATCCCGGCCATGATGCGCAGCACCGTGGATTTGCCCGAGCCATTGACGCCGAGCAGGCCGATCTTGGCGCCGGGAAAAAACGACAGTGAAATGTCCTTGATGATCTGGCGCTTGGGCGGGACGATCTTGCTCACCCCGATCATGGTGTAAATGTATTGCATGGCGTGGATACTCGCTCGCGGCTTAGCCCGCCATTGTCGCGGCAGGCCCTGGGCAAGTCCAGCGAAAGACCTGGGCGGGCAGCGTTGCCGGCCCGGCTTCGCACAGGAACTGCAACAGTGCGGCCTGGCTGTCGCGATAATCCGAGAGCCGGTGCTTGCGCTCACGGATGTGCTCGCGCAGGCCGATGCGGAAGTCGGGGCTGTGCGCCAGTCTGGCCGCGATGCGCAGGTATTCGTCGAAGTCGCTGGCGATCAGCTCCGGTAGTTCCAGCAAGCGCAGCATGGCGGCGGTCTGGCGGCCGCGCATCAGTTTTCCGGGCAGGGTGACGATCGGAACATCGAGGCTGAGCGCGTCCAGCGAGGTCAGTCCGCCCGACCAGTGCAGGCTGTCGAGCAGGAAGTCGGCGCGGGCCAGGACGCCGAGGTAGGCGTCGAAACCCAGTCGCGGAAACCACTGCACCCGGTCGCTGGCGACGTCCGCGGCGCGCAGGCTCAGGTCCATACGTGCCGCCAGGCCGGCACACAGCACGGGCGAAAGCGAAGGCAGCAGTGCCAATCGCGACGGCGTGCTCGCGGCCAGCACCCGGACGAACAGCGCATCGTGCACCGGCAGCAACTTGCTGCCGCTTTGCAGGCAGGCGATGCGGGTGTGTCCGTGTTCAGACCAGGGGCCGGGTGGCGGAACATCGGCCAGCGCCGCCACCGGGGTGTAGGCCGCGGCCAGCCCGGGCAGGCGTACCAGGGATTCGCAGTAGTGTTCGGCACCGTCTTCGGGCTCGGCCAGATCGCTGCTCAGAAAGTAGTCGATGGTGGCCTGGCCGGAACTCATCGGAAACGCCCAGGTGCTGCACTGCACCGGGGCCATCCGACGAGTGGCCAGTGCCGGCGAAAGCGGATCGTCATTGATGCCGAGCAGAATCAGTACGTCCAGGTCGGCTTCGACCAGCACCCGTACCCATTCGGCCAGCCGGTGCGGACCGGCGTCGAAATGCTCGCAGCGTTCCCGCCAGCGTTCGGTCTGATCATCACTGACCGTGGCCAGATGGAAGCCGAACAATTCGATCTTGCGGCGATCGAGTCCGATCAGCAGCTCACTCCACACCCGCGCCGCCGAATGTTGACGCAGGCTGGCCGAGACCACACCGACACGGCGCCGCGTTCGTGGCCGAGCCGGGGCCAACTGCGGCTGCGGCACCACCTGGTCGACCATCGCCGACAACACTGCGGCATAGCGCCGCAGATCATCGCGCAGGGCATCACCGAGATAGGCCAGCCGGTGATTCGAGACCAGGGTCGCGGCGCGTTCGCATTGTTCACGGTTGATCGGGTCGGAAAAATCCAGGCGTGCGCAGGCGGCGAGTCCCGCGCGCCATCGTGCCAAATAGGCGGTGAGCGCGGTCTGGTCTTCGAAATAGGGCGCGGTCGCGGTATGCAGCGCGGCCCATTGCCACAACAGCGATTGCGGGGCGCGGCTCCCGGCCTGCGCGAAAGCGCTGAGGGCAGCCGAGCCCTGGCCGTCGGCG
>JBGSKT010000615.1:0-2702 GCA_041741075.1 Lysobacterales bacterium | reverse complement strand
AGCCATCGCGGCCAGGCGCTGGCGCGGCTGCGGCAACTGGCCGCTGTCTGAGCGCCGGTTCCGCAGCGATGACCGCATCCGCACCGCGCAACGCGCTGGCCGATCCCGGGTCGATCTCGCTCTATGTGCATATCCCCTGGTGCGTGCGCAAATGTCCGTATTGCGATTTCAACTCGCACGAGGCGCGCGCGGCGCTGGACGAGCCGCGCTATGTCGCCGCGCTGCTCGCCGATCTCGATGCCGATCTGAGCGATTTTGCATTCGTGCGCGGACGCCGGGTGGATTCGGTGTTTTTTGGCGGTGGCACGCCGAGCCTGTTCAGTGCGCAGTCCATTGCCGCCATTCTCGACGGCTGCCGGGCACGGCTACGCTTCGCCGCGGATTGCGAGATCAGCCTGGAGAGCAACCCGGGCACGATCGAACACGACAGCTTCCAGGGCTTTGCCGCGGCCGGCATCAACCGGGTCAGCCTCGGTGTGCAGAGTTTCGACGATCAGGCCCTGCCCAGGCTCGGTCGCATCCATAGCGCCGACGACGCCCGCCGCGCCGCTGCCGAAGTGCACGCCGCCGGCATCGCTGAGCTCAATCTGGACTTGATGTACGCGCTGCCCGAACAGACGCTGGCGGCGGCGATCACCGATGTCGAATCGGCGATCGCACTGGCACCCACGCACATCTCGCATTACCAGCTCACGCTGGAACCGAACACCCTGTTCGCGGCCCGGCCACCGCCGCTACCGGACGAGGATGTCGCCTGCGCCATGCAGGAGCTCTGCGGCGCACGCCTGGCCGGTGCCGGCTTTGCCCAGTACGAGGTATCCGCCTATGCCGGCAGCAGTCACCATTGCCGGCACAATCTCAACTACTGGCGTTTCGGCGATTACCTGGGTATCGGTGCCGGCGCTCACGGCAAGCTGACCGACCCGGAGGGTGGCCGGGTCCTGCGTACCGCCAAGCCCAAACTGCCGCGTAGCTATCAGGAAAAGGCGGTGGGTCCGGGCCGGCTCGGCACACTCGAAACGGTTGCGCCCGCGCAATACGCGTTCGAGTTCATGCTCAATGCGCTGCGCCTCAATGCCGGTTTTCGCTGGCAGCAGTTGACCGCGACCACCGGTCTCAGCCAACTCGATCTGGCGCTGCTGTGTGCGCAGGCAGAGGCGCGCGGGCTGCTCGAAATCGACGCCGACGGCGCCCGCGCCAGCGCGCTCGGATACCGGTTTCTCAATGACCTGATCGGCCTGTTTCTGCCAGACGATGGAGGACAGAAGCTAGCCAAGCAAGGGCAGATCAATCGCTCCCGTTTGCCCTGAGCGCAGCGCGCAGCGCGAAGTCGAAGGGTTGCCGAAGTGGATCAAAGCGCTTCGACTTCGCGCTGGTGCGCTACGCTCAGCGGGAACGGACCAAAGCAAGCCTCTCCCATTCCCCATGCCGATCGATTGCCACGCCCGCCGCGATTTTGCCTGCACACCGGAACGGGTGTTCGCGCTTGCCACCGATAGCACAGGCTTTGCGCCGACCTTCACCGGCTTCGGGCCGATCCCGGCGATTCTGGCCATCCACCCGGACGGGCCGATGCGACTGGGTGCGGAGCGCAGCGTACACAACAGCGACGGCTCGGTGCTCAGTGAATGCACCAGCGCAATCGACCCGCCGCATCGCCACGACTACCGCCTGTCCGGGTTTCGGCCACCGTTTTCCTGGTTGATCGGGTCGGCCCAGGCGAGCTGGCGGATCTCGGCGCTGGGCAACGGCGCGCGCGTCGATTGGAGCTACTCGTTCGGGCTGCGTTCGGTGCTGGCCTGGCCAGTGGCCAAGCCGCTGATCAGTGTGTGCATGGCCACCGCCATGCATCGCTGTCTGGCCAATATGGCGCGACTCCTGGATGCGGAAGAACGGCCATGAGCGAGTGGATCCTGCTGGCACTGGCACCGCTGTTCATCGCCTGCGTCGCCGGGGAGGCCTGGTACTGGCGTGGCCGTCGTGATGTCTACGACTGGACCGACACGCTGTCCAACGCCAGTCTGGCGCTGATGCACCAGTTGGCCGACGCGCTCGCCTGGCTGGCGCTGATCGGGGTGTTCTGGTGGGTCCATCGCCATCGGCTGTTCGACTGGTCAAACTCGGCCTGGACACTGGCCGCGCTGTTTCTGGCCCAGGACTTTTGCTACTACTGGTTCCATCGCGCCAGCCACCGCGTGCGCTGGTTGTGGGCCTCGCACGTCACCCACCATTCGTCCGAGCGGCTCAATCTGTCCACGGCGTTCCGGCAGAGCGTCACCTACCCGATTTCGGGCATGTGGTTGTTCTGGCTGCCGCTCGCCTGGCTCGGCTTCGATCCGCGCCAGATCATCGCGGTGGTGGCGATCAACCTGGGCTTTCAGTTCTTCGTGCATACCCAGGCGGTGGGCCGGCTCGGCTGGCTGGAGTGGGTATTCAACACCCCATCGCACCACCGCGTGCACCACGCCCGCAATCCGGCCTACATCGACCGCAACTATGCCGGCGTGCTGATCGTCTGGGACCGCTGCTTCGGCAGCTACGTCGATGAGCATCCCGGCGATCCCTGCGAATATGGCATTGTGCGCCAGATCCACTCGCTGAACCCGCTGGTGCTGACCTTCCACGAATGGCGGGCGATGTTCGCCGACTTCCTGCGCGCACCGACGCCGCGCCAAGGTCTGGCGCAATTGTTCGGCCCGCCC
>JBGSKT010000614.1:0-1725 GCA_041741075.1 Lysobacterales bacterium | reverse complement strand
TGATGCAGTTCGGGTCCGGATCTGCGACCAGCCTCTGGCTCGAATCGACATCGCCGACCACGGCGATCGTGCACGCCGACGTGGTCACCGACGGCGGCGTCGTGTCGAGCTCGTACGGCCCGATCGGTGTCGGGGTCTGGTGGCAGGTCTCGGTGGTGTACGACGGCACCACCGTCGTCGTGATGGTCGATGGTGTCGCCGGCACTCTGGGAACAGGTGGCGGCCGGCCGCTGCAGTCCGGCGGCGATGTCGCGCAGCACGTAGGGCGTGGGGTCGGGCGTGGCGGCCGTGGCATAGCCCGGGAAGTTGTCTGCGACCACAGCTTCGGACAGCGGAAAATGGCTGGACAGGCAGCCGCAGCCGCCGAATTGTTGCGGGTGGCGGGTGACCAGATAGAACGACAGCAATCCGCCCATCGACGAGCCCATGTGGAAAGTGTTGGCCGGCCCGGTCAGGGTGCGGAACTCGGCATTGACCCGCGGCATCAGTTCCTCGATCAGGAAACGCGCGTAGTTCGGCGCGTCGTGCCAGGGCGAGTATTCCGGGCCGCGTGCCGGTGAACTCCAGGCGGCGACCACAATGGCCGGCTCGATCTCGCCGGATTCGCTCAGGCTGAGCATGGCTTCGTCTACGCCCCAGTCGGTGCCGGTGTTGGCGATGCGTGGGTCGAACAAGTTCTGTCCATCGCTCATGTACAGCACGCGGTAGCGCTGCTCGGGGTGTTCGGCATACCCCGGTGGTAGCCAGATCGAGACGTTGCGGGCGTAGGCCAGATGGCGGGAGGCGAAATCCGGCCAGTAGACCAGGGTGCCCTTCACGCCGGAACCGGCCAGGTCGGCCATGTACTCCGCCGGGTCGCGCTTGAAGCCGGCCAAACGGATGTCGATCTGCTGGTCGCCGGCCACGATCAGGCGTTGATTCGGCAAGGCCCGTTGGTTTTCATCCACCGCTTCGCGCGGCCAACTGCCGAGGGTGAACTTGTACTCGAAGACCTGGCCTTCGGCGATCTGCAAGCGCGCCTCACGTTCGCGGCCGGTTCCGGTCATCGCCAGCCCGTCGGCTTTCCAGGGGCCAAGCGCGGGCAGATTGCCGCTGAGGTAGACGACGCCCGCGGTATCTGTGGGCACCTGGGCGTGGAGGGTCAGCGTGCGCAGCGGTGGTGCTGCGGTGTTGGCCGCGGGCGCGATCGGTGCGGGTTGCTCGCTGCAAGCGGTGAGGACGAGCAGGGCGATTGCGGCCAGCAAGATGGGCTTGATCATGGGCAAGGCTCGGGCGATTTTTGGGGGGGAAGCGTTGAGAGTGGTGCGGTTGTGGCAGCGATGCTTTTGTGGGAGCGAGTCTTTTGTGGGAGCGACGGGCACGTCGCGACTTTCGCCATCTTCCACAGTCGCGACGTGCCGTCGCTCCCACAAAAGCCTTGCGCCCACAGAAAGCCGTTGCCATCGCTTCCACAGTTCATGGTGGCCGCAGCCGAGCCGGCAGGGCGGCGATCAGGGCGCGGGTTGCGGCGTGCCGGGGCGCGGACAGGACTTCGCGGGTGGGGCCGGACTCGACCAGGCGACCGTCGGCGATTACCAGCAAATGATCGGCGATGGCGCTGACCGCGGCCAGGTCGTGGCCGATGAAGACCAGGGCCAAATGGTGGCGGTCGCGGAGATTGGCGAGCAGGTCGAGGATTTCGGCCTGGGTGGCGATGTCCAGTGCCGACACCGCTTCGTCGCAGAC
>JBGSKT010000613.1:0-1955 GCA_041741075.1 Lysobacterales bacterium | reverse complement strand
ATGCAGATAGAAGTCCGCAGTGCCCTGGGCAGCCACGCCGGGCGAGGCTGCGACCGCGGCCTTGTCGCGGCGGAGCGCGTCCGGCAACGAACTCTGGTTCGGTACCTTCGAAGCGGGTGTGTTCCGCTTCGCCAAGGGCCGCTGGAGCGGATTCGCCGAGACCACAGGCGCCGCGCCCTGGTCGGTGTTCGGGCTGGCCGAGCAAGTCGATCGAAGCGGGCGATCCACGCTCTGGGCCGCAGGCAGCCAGGGCCTGGCGCGCTTCGGTGGGGAACGCTTCGAGGTTTTGCCGGCATCGCTCGGGTTGCCGGACGATGGCTACCGCAGCGTCACCGTGATCGAGCAGGACGGTCAGTACGTGTTGTGGGCGAGCAGCAACCGGCACGGCGTGGTGCGTCTGGACGTGACCGATCCGGCTGCGCCGCGCCTGCTCACCGACGCGCGGCTGCCGGCGGCGCCGGATCCGACCGTATACAGCGTCAAGCGCGATTCCAGGGGGCGCATCTATGTCTGCACCAACAACGGCGTCCAGCAACTGACGCCGGTAGCCGGTGGCGGCTATGCGGAACGGGTATTCCGGCGCCGCGACGGATTGGTCCACGACGAGTGCAACAGTAATTCGCAGTGGATCGACCAGCATGATCGCTACTGGGCTGGCACCCTGGGCGGGCTCAGCGTCTACGACCCGGAAATCGAGACCACCGGCGCTGTGCGGGCGGCGAAACCTCTGCGCGTCACCGCGCTGCGCGTGAATGACAAACCGCTGCCGGTCGCGGACCATGGCGCGCTGCACCTGCCGGCCGGCAGCCGCGATCTGCATATCGAATACAGCCTGCTTGCCGGCAGCAACGAAGAGCAGTCGCAATATCGCAGCCAGTTACTTGATTATGATCCGGCCCCGGGTCCGTGGAGTGGCGAGCATGGCCGCGTGTTCAGCAAGCTGCCGCCGGGCGAATATCGTTTCATCGTCGAGGCCAGGGATTTCACCGGCACCGCCAGCGAACCGCTGGAGCTGCGCCTGTCGGTCGCGCCGTACTGGTGGCAGCGTTCGTTGCTGCAACTTGGCCTGGTGCTGTCCGCGCTCACCGTCGTGGTGCTGCTGGTGCAGCTCTACAATCGGCAATTGCGCCAGCGCCAGCGCGAGCTTACGCTATTGGTCGGCGAACGCACCGCCCTGCTGCACGAGGCCAATGACCGGCTGACCGAACTTTCCTATCTGGACCCGCTGACCGGAATCGCCAATCGGCGCCGGCTGATGGAGGCAATCGATGGCGCGCTGCAACGCGCCCGCGCGCAGTCCCTGCCGCTCGGCCTGATCGTGCTCGATGTCGATCATTTCAAGGATTACAATGACCGCAACGGGCACCTCGCCGGCGACGCCGCGCTGCGTGCGGTGGCACGCGCATTGGAAAGTGCCACCCGCGAACAGGACCTGGTGGCGCGTTTCGGCGGCGAAGAATTTGCCTGCCTGTTACTCGACGCCGATCAGGTCACGGTCGCCCGTATCGCCGAGCGCATGCGCGCCCTGGTCGAGGCGCTGCCGCCGCGGGCGCTGGGCGGCGACAGCCAGACGATCACGCTGTCCGCGGGTATCCTGTCCAGGGTGCCGGATCCGAACGACACTGCGGTCGCACTGCTGGAAGTCGCCGATGGCGCCCTGTACGAAGCCAAGCACGCCGGGCGGAATTGTGTGAAGGTGGCGGGGGAGGGAGAAGGGCTTGGGTTTTAGGTTTTAGGTTTTAGGTTTTAGGCCGTTGTTTTTCAGTTTTCAGATTTCGGTTTTCGGTTTTCAGTTTTCAGATTTCGGTTTTCGGTTTCCTGATTAGCCCCGAATCTCAGCCAGGGAACCCAAGGACCGTTCGTGCTGAGCGTAGCTCGCGCAGCGGGCGAAGTCGAAGCACCTCTCGGGACCCTTCGACTTCGCGCCTACGGCGCTACGCTCAGGGCGAACGGGT
>JBGSKT010000612.1:0-1867 GCA_041741075.1 Lysobacterales bacterium | reverse complement strand
GCGGGGGCAGCCTGAGTGCAGCCAGCGGCGCCGGCGTCACCGTCGGTGGTAGCGGTAGTTCGGCACTGACCCTCAGCGGCGCGCAGGCCAACCTCAATGCCTATCTTGCCGCCGCCGGCAGCCGGCCGCTGTACACGCCGCTCGCCAACAACACCCAGAGCGTGTCGCTGACCATTAGCAGCACCGACGGCGGGGCCAGCGGCAGCGGCGGCCCGCTCGGCGACAGCGAGATCCGCCCGATCAACTTTTTTGCGGTAAACGATCCACCGGCGATCATTGCGCCGGCACTGCTGTCGGTAGCGCAGAGCGCTGCCACGCCCTTGCGCGGATTCGTGCTCAGCGATGTCGATGCCGGATTCGGCAACCTGGATGTGGTCATCAGCGTCAGTCAGGGCCGTCTGCTGGCGGCGAACAATGACGGGGTGACCGTGGTCAGCGGTAGCGGCAGTGCCAATCTCTCCCTGTTTGGCGGCCTCGGCGCCTTCAATGCCTTCTTCGCCAATGGCCGCCTCAGCTTCGACCCCAATGGCGCTAGCGGCAACAGCCAGCTCACTATCCATTGCGACGACAACGGCCATACCGGCAGCGGCAGCGCACTCGCCTGCAACCCGGCCGCGACCACCCTGGTGCCCACTCTGTTCGCCGATGGTTTCGAGTAGCCGCTACGTTGCGCTGCAACAAACAAGCGATTGAAACATCTGTTTGATCCGGGCGGAAAAACCCGCTAGATTCGTCCTGCCCGTCGTTGTCAAGGCGGGTGCGACCGGTTCCAGCGGGCCAAGCCCGCGCCACCGACGCCCAAAAAACGGCATCCATGCAAAAACCCTGGGGAGGGCACCATGCAAGTACGTTTACTGGCCACACTGTTCACGGTTCTGACCTTGCTTGTGGGCGCGGGCAGCAGCCACGCCGCCAGCACCTATACCAAGACCAAATACCCGATCGTGCTGGTGCACGGGCTGCTTGGATTCGATTCAATCCTGGGTGTGCTCGACTATTGGTACGGCGTACCGTCCGAACTGCGTGCCGGCGGCGCGCGGGTATTCGTCGCCAATGTCTCGTCGAGCAATCTTTCGGAAGTGCGCGGAGAGCAACTGATCCGAGACCTCGATGCCCTGCGCGCGGTCTACGGGCTGTCCAAATTCAACCTGATCGGCCACAGCCATGGCGGCCCGACCATCCGTTACGTGGCCTCGGTGCGTCCCGACCTGGTTGCCTCGATCACTTCGGTCGGCGCACCGCACAAGGGCAGCAAAGTCGCCGATGGCCTGGACGCCAACCTGCCCGCGGGCTCGCCGCTGCGTGCGCTGGTGGTCGGATTCGTCAATGCGCTGTCCTTGTTCATCGAAGTGCTGTCCGGTGATGACGACCCGCAGGACGCGCTCGGCGCGTTGGCCTCGCTGTCCACCAGCGGCGCGGCGCAATTCAATGCCCTGCACCCGCAGGGTCTGCCGACCACGAGCTGCGGCAGTGGTGCCGCCACGGTCAATGGGGTGCGCTACTACAGTTGGGGCGGGACCGCGGTGCTGAGCAATTTTTTCGACGCCAGCGATGCCCTGCTCGGGGCCAGCAGTCTGTTCTTTGGCGGTGAATCCAATGATGGTCTGGTCGGGCGTTGTTCCAGCCATCTGGGCGTGGTGCTGCGCGACAACTATCCGTGGAATCATCTGGATGAGGTCAACCAGTTGTTCGGCCTGCGCGGCCTGTTTACCTCCGACCCGGTCGCGGTAATCCGGGCGCACGCCAATCGCCTGAAAAACGCCGGCCTGTGAGTGCCGGACAAAACCCTGACGCCGATCCCGCGCCGGTTCGGCGTCGGCCCGCGCCGGTGGCGCGATCCCTCGCCTGGGCGCTGGTCCTGTTGCTG
>JBGSKT010000611.1:0-4620 GCA_041741075.1 Lysobacterales bacterium | reverse complement strand
CGAGCACGGCGTCGAATCCTGGTCGCCGGGCTGGTTCGACTACGAAGGCTACGACCTGCATGGCAGCGCGCAGGGTTTGCTGATCGCGCACCGCTCCGGCCTGCTGGTGCTGGAAGGCGCGGAGCGGCCGCGTGCCCTGCTCGCCGATACCGAAGCCGTGCTCTGGTTGCGGCCGATCGAGGATCGCCCTGATCGCGTGTTCGCCGTTGGCGAGCACAGCGTCTGGTTGCTGGCCATCGACCAGGGGCGCTGGCAGTTGCGTGCCCGAACCGAGCTCGGTTCGCTCAGTCCGAAGAAGGTCGGTGTCGGCGCCCAGGCCGGAGAACTCTGGTTCGCCGACTCGCGCAGTGTGCCGCAGCGCTGGCGCTTCGATCTCGATAGCGGCGTTCGACTCGAGCAGCGGCGCTACGCGGCAGATGCCGGCCTGCCGGCCAAGGGGCTCGACAAGGCCAGCCTGTTCCGCCTCGACGGGCGGATGCACGTGCTGGTCGACGGCCGTGATTTCGTGTTCCAGAACGAACGTTTCGAGCCGGTCGGCGACAGCCTGGCCGAGCAGGTCGAGCGCCCCGAAGAACTGATCGTGCGCGACAGCCCGTCCGGCACCTTTGCCCAGACCACCCGCGAGCTGCTGCTACGCGCACCCGGCAGCAGCCGCTTCGAGCCGCTGCGCTTCGATGGTGGCGCGGTGCGTGGTTTCGAGGGTATCCACCCGGGTGCCGATGGTGTGGTGCGCATCGCCACCTGGACCGGATTGCTGCAATACCAAGCGGGCCAGCCGGTGCCCACGTTTCCGCCGCTGTCGGTGCAGATACAGGCCAGGGAGCGCGCGCCGGATGGCACGCTGTCGCCATTTTCCAGCGGGCGTATGCCCCCGCCCCGGCCACTGCGGCCGGGCCATGGCCTGGTGTTTCGATTCGGCGTGGTGACCATGGACAGCGGGGTGGAATTCCGTTATCGGCTGAAGGGCCTGGTGCCGAACTGGAGCGAGTGGCGCCACGACCGCGATCTGACCCTGGGCCGTCCGCAGGGTGGCGAGTACCTGCTCGAAGTCGAGGCGCGCACGCCGAGTGCACGCCGCATCGAGAATCTGGTCTACCCGTTCGAGGTCGAGCGCCGCTTCATCGAGAGTGCCGTGGGCCACGGTCTGATCGGCCTGGCCGCGGTGCTGGCACTGTCGCTGTTGGTGTGGATGGCGGTCTGGTGGCGCACCCGCCGCCTGGGGCGCACCACCGAACTGCTGGAAACCCGCATCGCCGAGCGCACCCGTGAACTGGAGATCGCCAACCGGCAGTTGGCCGAGCTCGCCACCGAAGACAGTCTGACCGGCATTCTGAACCGGCGCGCGCTGGAATCCGGCCTGGCCCGGGAATGGCATCGCTGCCTGGACCAGCATCGTTCGATCGCGGTGTTGATGATCGATGTCGACCATTTCAAGCAGTACAACGATCGCTATGGACACCTGGAAGGCGACGTGCTGTTGCAGCGTATGGCCAACGAACTGCAGGCCTCGCACGACGCCAGTCGCGAGCTGCTGGCGCGCTTTGGCGGTGAAGAATTCGTGTTGATCCTGCCCGGCACCCACCTCGAAGAAGCCCAGCATCGGGCCGAACAGCTTTGTCAGCGACTGCGCCTGGCCTTGGCCCCGATCACGGTCAGCATCGGCGTGGCCGCCCAGGTGCCGAGCAGTCGCGACGATCCCCAGCAATTGCTGCGCCGGGCCGATGTCGCCTTGTACCGGGCCAAGCGCCGCGGCCGCAACCGGGTCGAAGTGGCCGACGATTGAGGGCGCGTTGCGCAAGCAACCATCGTCGCCGGAGAATCAGTGACCGAACACCCGACGCAGCAGATTCGACGCCTGGCCGAGCGGATTCTTGCGGATACTCTTTTCTTCTTCGGCGATGTAGTGGAACAGCCCGTTCATGGCTTGATCGGTGACATAGGTGTCGAGATCGAAGGGCTGATCGCCGTTTGCCATCAGCCCGCCCAGCAAAGCGGTCATCTTGTTCAATTTCTTGAAGTTGCGAGTGGCGCCACTGGCGCCGGTGGCGGTCGCCACGATCGGCAGGAACTTGGCGCGCAGCTTGTCTTCGGTGACCCGGCGGAAATACCGGGTGCCGGCGTCTTCGCCGCCCTGCACGATGCCGAGCGCGTCTTGCAGGCTCATCTGCCGTACCGCATCGGTGAACACCTCGGCTGCCGCCGGCACCGCCTGTTCGGCGGCGCGGTTCATCGAAACTTCAAATTCGTCGACCAGCTTGCCGGCGCCGAGCTTGCGCGCGCCATCGGTGATTTTCCTGACCTTGCGTGGAATCAGGATGTGCACTGCCTGGTCGGCGAGGAAACCATCGGTCCGGCCCAGCCGCCGGATCGCATTGCCGACCCCCTGGGCCAGTGCTTCCCGGATGCCGCTGCCGGCGTCGGCTTCGCTCAAGCCCTGGACGCCGGCACCGGCCGGAATTACCGTCTGCGGCAATAGGTCCCGAGCGGTGCCGGCCGCGATCGTGGTGGTGGCGGACAGCAGGCAGAACCAGAAGGTGATGACCCGGGCTAAGCGAGCGTGCATGGTTGGGTCTCCGGAGGAAGGCGATGCAATGGTAGCGCCAAGCGGAGATGGCAAGCGGGTCGGCGGAATGCCGCAGCGGTCGTCCAGGCGAACGCCGGAATCCAGTGCCCAACCTCGCCGAGGAGTCACCACTGGTCCCCAGCTTGTGCCGGGGCGACGGCCGATTCCGTCGTCGCTCTTCTGATCACCAAAGTGGGCGAGAGAAATCGAACTCGGGTTGTACGGAGGTCGGGCCGAAGGCGTCGCCGACGCCGTAGTCGATGCCCAGACGCAGCAGCACATGGGCGCGCTCGGCGGTGTCCATGGCCGGTGCGATCACCATGGCGCCGAGCTGGTGGGCCTTGCGCACCAGGGCGAGCAGGGTCGGGTTGGCCGAGCTGTTGGCGGTGGCGGCGTCGACCAGTTCGGCGTCGAGGCGCAGGGTATCGACCGGCAACTGGGTGAGGATGTGCACCGCGGCGAAGTCGCGACCAAAGTCGGATAGGCCAATGCGCATGCCGGCGCTGCGCAGTCGCGCCAGTGGCTCGGCCAGCGCGGTGCGGTGGTCGAGCAGTTCCGCGCTGGGCAGTTCGAAGGTGAAGCCGGTGCCGGCGAGCCGGCGTTGTTCGAGTTCGGCCAGCAACCAGTCGACTTCGCCGGGTGCCACCAGCCAAGCGGCGGTCATCGGCAACAGCAGGCGCAGGGCATTGCGGCCGCTGCGGGCGTGTTCGCGGATCTGCAGGGCATGGGTGATGCGGCAACGCTCGAAGTTTGCGCGCACGCCCATCTCGTCGGCGACACTGGCGCAGGTGGCGTAACCGGCGCGGGCGCCGGCGTCGTGCGCGCTGGTCAGATAGAACAGAAAATCGAACTGGCCGTGCAGAATGCCCTTGAGCGGCACCAGTGGACGGTATTCGACGCGCATGTGGCGGGGATCGAGTTCGCGACTGAATACCGCACGCACCGCCAGGGTTGGGTCCGGGCCGGCGGCGGCCGAGCCTTCGAACCAGGCGACGGTATTACCGCCGCGACGGCTGGCGGTATCGACCGCGATCTCGGCCGCGTTCAGGGCCGTATCCAGGGTCCATTCGCCTTCTTCCAGATCGACCAGGCCGATGCTGGCGCTGAGCGGCACCGGTTCACCGGAGATAATCAGTGGCCGCTCGACGATCGCAAAGCGGATGCGTTCGGCCAATTGCCTGATCGTGTCGTGGCGCTCGCGCGACAGCAGCAGCACCCACATGCAGTCGCGCAAAGAGCCCAACATGTCGTGCGGCGCCAGCAGGTCCTTCATGCGTTCACCGAACTCCACATCGATCGCGCTCAGGCCGCGGCTGCCGAGCGATTTGCGCAGTTCGCTGTCGTCGTCCAGACGCAGTGCCAGCAGCGCCGCTCCGGTGGTGCCAAAGCGGGTTGGAATGCGATCGAACAGCAGCGAACGCGGATAGAAGCCGCTCTTCGGATCACGCGCGGCGCTGGCCTCGGTCTGTGCCCGCAGCCATTGTGCGCGTTGCACGCGGGCACGGATCACGCCGATCACGTGGCGGGCCTTGAGCGGTTTCACCAGCACCTCGTCGGCGCCGGCGGCGATCGCATCGAAGCGTTCGCCGGCGTCGCCGGCGGTGGACATCAGCACGATCGGCAGCATCGCGTGCTCGGGCTGGTGCTTGACCACCTGGACCAGATCGACACCGCGGGCGTCGGGCAGGCTGGCATCGACCAGGACCAGATCCGGCTGGAATTCGTTGATTGCGGCGATCGCGGCGCTGCCATAGGAAGCGATGCGCGCGGTCATGCCCTCGGCCGCGACCCAGTGCCCGCATTGCACCGCCAACTCGCGGTCCTGTTCGACGATCAACACGCGGTAGGCCGGCAGGCCCTTGTGGCCGAGCAGTTCGTCGAGCCGGGAAACGATCCGGTAGCTGTCCAGCGGTGCCGCAAAAAAGGCCGCGGCATTGACCCGCAACGACAGCAGTCGGTGGGTCAGGTCGCGGTTCGGCGACAGCACCACCAGCGCCGGTGGCGCACTGGCTTCGGCCCATAGCGCCTGCAGCGCCGGCAGCGCCCGGAGTTGCGGG
>JBGSKT010000610.1:0-3152 GCA_041741075.1 Lysobacterales bacterium | reverse complement strand
GGCCGCGGCCGATGAACCGGGCGCGATCGGTCTCGTAACCGACATCGCCGGTGATCGGCTGGTGCGCCGCCAGCAGGTGGAACATCCACGGCGTCGGGTCATCGGGCGCGCGCGGCCGCCGTGTGCACAGAATTGCCTGGTCGGCGCGGAGGATTTCGGTTTCGACGAACAGTTTGCCAAACGCCGGATGCGCCGAATCTGCGGCCGGCGGCGCCAGCACGATCTCCGCGTAGCTGGTCAGATCGAGTGACCTTTGGGTGTCCGAGTGGTTGCACAGACGAATCCGGCGGACTTCCACATCGTCGCTGGCCGAGACCGAAACCACGGTATCGGTTTCGATGCCGTGGTCGCGGCGTTGAAACACCGCGCGCCCGGCGGAAAACTTCGCCGTATAGGCTTCCGCCGGCACCAGCGTCGGCTGATGGGTGTTCGACCAGAACGCGCCGCTGGCCAGATCGCGCAGGTAGCAAAACGTTCCCCAGGGGTCGCAGCTCGCGTCTTCGCGCCAGCGGGTCACGGCGAGCTCGTTGCAACGGCTGTAGCCGCCACCGGCGTTGCTCAACACCACATGGTAGCGGCCGTTGGATAGCAACTGCAGCTCGGGCAGCGGCGTTTGCGGGCTGTCGAAGATTCGAATCGGCGTATTCCGCTTGCTGGCGGTCATGGGGTCGGATCGCTCGCTGAAGCCAAGTTCGGACGAATGCAGAATCGGCAGCGGACGCCGGGCATTCGCGGAGAGGAAACCTCGAAGCGGCCGCGGCTGCGATCGGCTTTGCTGCGCTGCTGTGACCGGTGAAGACTGATCGCCGCAGTGGCGCGAGGCATCCCGCCATGCGGTCATGCCCTACGCATCCGACCAGCGTGTCGCCGCATGTCGCGACCCATCGGTGGTGCTTGCATTCTCGGGCTTGCCAACCGATGGATCGGTGCGTCAACGTACAGACCACCCGGTAGCTGCCGATTAATTTCGCTGCATCGTCCGCGCAGCCCTGCGCTGCGGCCGGGGTGGGTCCGGCGGCTGCGCCGGTTGCGCACCCGGCGACACCTTGCCGGATCAGCACGGGAGCCAGTAATGCAAATCGGAATGATCGGATTGGGCCGGATGGGCGCCAATATGGTGCGGCGGCTGCTCAAGGGCGGCCACCACTGTGTGGTGTTCGACGCTTCGCCCAAGGCGGTGAAGGCGCTGGTCAACAAGGCGAAGACCAAGGAGCGGGCGAACGGGGCGGCTTCGCTCGCCGACCTGGTGCAGCAGCTAAAGCAGCCGCGGGCGATCTGGATGATGATTCCGGGCGCGTTCGTGGACGCACTGGTCGCCGACCTGCTGCCCCACCTCGATCCTGGCGACATCCTGATCGACGGCGGCAACTCGTACTATGTCGACGATATCCGCATCGCCAAAAAGCTGGCCAGGAACAAGATCGACTATCTCGACTGCGGGACCAGCGGCGGTGTGCTCGGCCTGGAGCGCGGTTACTGCCTGATGATCGGCGGCGCGGCGGCGGCGGTAAAACACCTCGACCCGATCTTCAAAACCCTGGCGCCCGGCCGTGGCGACATCCCGCGCACGCCCGGTCGCGGCAAGCGCGGAGGCAGCGCCGAGCAGGGCTATCTGCACTGCGGGCCGAGCGGCGCCGGGCACTTCGTCAAGATGGTGCACAACGGCATCGAATACGGGCTGATGGCGGCCTACGCCGAAGGTATGAACATCCTGGCGCATGCCAATGTCGGCAACAGCGAGCGGAGCAAGGACGCCGAGACCACACCGCTGCGCAACCCCCGAGGAGTTTCAATTCGATTTCGACCTGCGCGATATCGCCGAAGTCTGGCGGCGCGGCAGCGTGATCGCCTCGTGGTTGCTGGACCTGAGCGCATCCGCCCTGAGCCAGGATCCAACCCTGGCCGGGTTCGACGGCCGCGTCTCGGATTCCGGCGAAGGGCGCTGGACGATCAAGGCCGCGATCGACGCCGGGGTGCCGGCGCCGGTGCTCAGCACCGCGCTGTATTCCCGATTCGACTCGCAGGGCAGCGGTGAATTCGCCGCCAAGCTGCTGTCGGCGATGCGCTTCGAGTTCGGCGGTCACCTCGAAAAGTCCGCCGGCAAGTGACCGCATCCAGGCTGTCGTGAAAACGCCTGCGAACCCACTTGCTTCGGTCGCTCCGGTGGCCGGCCTCGGTGACCGCGACGCGGATGAAGCATTGCTCGATCGCCTGCAGCGCGCCGCATTCGGCTATTTTCTGGCTACGGTCAACCCGGCCAATGGCCTGGTCGCCGACACCTCGCGCGAGCACTCGCCGTGCAGCATCGGAGTGGTCGGCTTCGCCCTGTCGGCTTATCCGGTGGCGGTCGAACGCGGCTGGATGTCGCGCGCCGACGCGGTGCTGCGCACCCTCGCCACGCTGCGCTTTTTCTGCGCCAGTGCCCAAAACGAAAGTGCGCAGGCGACCGGTTACCGGGGCTTCTACTACCACTTTCTCGACATGCACAGCGGCATCCGCGTCTGGCGCTCGGAGCTGTCGATGATCGACACCGCGCTGTTGCTCGCCGGCATGCTGGTCGCGGGGCGTTATTTCAACGCCGATACAGCGGCCGAGACGGAACTGCGCGAACGCGTCGAGACGCTGTACCGGCGGGTCGACTGGCGCTGGTCGCAAGGCGGTGGCACGACCATCAAAATGGGCTGGAAACCGGAAAGCGGCTTCCTCAACTACGGATGGGAGGGCTACAGCGAGGCGATCTTGCTGTACGTGCTGGCGCTCGGTGCGCCAACCCAGCCGATCGCCGGCGGCGGCGACAGCTACCACGCCTGGACCGCGACCTATCAATGGGAAAACCTCTACGGCATCGACTTTCTGTATGCCGGGCCGTTGTTCATCCATCAGTTTTCGCACGCCTGGATCGATTTCCGCGGCATCCAGGATCGGTTCATGCGCGAAAAGCATTGCGACTATTTCGAAAACAGCCGGCGCGCGACCGAAGTGCAGCGCGAGTACGCCAGACGCAACCCGCACGAGTTCGCGGGTTACGATGAAAACAGTTGGGGTCTGAGCGCCTGCGATGGACCGACCGGGCAGTTGCCGGAACGGGCCGGCCGCCAGCGCCGGCTGTTTGGCTACGCCGCCCGCGGCGTGCCGTACGGGCCCGACGACGG
>JBGSKT010000609.1:0-4038 GCA_041741075.1 Lysobacterales bacterium | reverse complement strand
GTTCGCCCTTGCCCGAATGGTCCGCCGGCGGCGAAGCGCCGCTGCGGCTGTCCAGCGAAGCCATGCTGGCCCTGCCCGAGCGTGTTGAACGCTGCCTGCGGCCGCGCGTACACACCCTGCCGGAACTATTCAGCGTCGAGGAATGCCGCTTCCTGATCGCCATGGCGAGCCCGCAGCTGCGTCGTTCACAGGTGTTCGATCCCAGCTCGGACGCCGCCATCCAGCACGAAATTCGCAACTCCAGCGATGCCAGTTTCGACCCGCTGCTGGAAGATTTTTCGCTGCGTCTGCTGCAACTGCGCATGGCCCGGGCGGCCGGCTGCGAACTGGTCCAGGGCGAACAGTTGATCGTGCTGCGCTACCAGCCGGGCGAACGCTATCTGGCGCACCGTGATTACCTGGCGCCGAGCGCGCTGGCCGCCAATCGCCCGGATGCCGGCCAGCGCCTGCGCACGATCTGCGTCAACCTGCACCCGGTCGAGGCCGGTGGCGAGACCGAGTTCCCGCTGCTCGATCTGAAACTGCCGGCCCAGATGGGCACGGCCGTAGTGTTCGATAATCTGCACCCGGATGGCCGCCTCGACCCGGACAGCCTGCACGCCGGACTGCCGGTATCGAGCGGCGAGAAATGGCTGGCCACCCTGTGGTTCCGCCAGCAAGCCTATCGCGTCTTCTGAGGGCCCGTCGCATCATGATCAAAACCAATATCTACCCGGCGTTTTCGGTACCGTTCGCCGAATCCTTCCATCCCTTCGCCGAGCAGGTCAATCCCTTGCTGCGCGAGCTGCTGTTGCGGCGCGAGGCCGAGGGCGACCGCTGGCGCAATCCGAACCCCTCTCTGAAGCAGCATCCGGGCGTATTCGAGAGTGAGTTCAATCTGTTTTCCTGGCCCGAGCCCTGCATCAAGGACTTGAATGCGTTCTGCTATGCCGCGCTCGGCGAAGTGATCGCCAAGCTCAATCGATACACCCCGGAGCAACTTTCGCGCTTGCAGATTTCCTCGCAGACTTGGTTCCACGTCACCCGCAAGGGCGGCTTCACCAACACCCACAACCATCCGATGGCATCCTGGTCCGGGGTGTATTGCGTGGACCCAGGCGATACCCCGGCAGATCGGCCGGAATCCGGCGTGCTGCGCTTTCACAACCCACATTACTGGAGCGCCACCTTCCTCGACCCCGGCAATTCCCGCTTCACTGCGCCTTATCATCACGGCTTCTGGAATCTGCTGCACAAACCCGGCCAGCTCACCCTGTTTCCATCCTGGGTGATGCACGAGGTGATGCCCTACTACGGCGAGCGCGAGCGCATCATCGTCGCCTTCAACAGCTGGTTCACCCAGCCCGACTGAGTGCCGCCGGGTACCGGCCATGACGGGTTGTTGCTGGTCAAGGTCTTGTTGCGCTGACCGGCTCCGCCGTTGACCACCGCGGTACTCAGCACAACCTTTGTTTTGGCCGCTTCCCGCTTCCCGTCTCCCATCTCCCGCCCCTGGAGCACCGCATGTCCGCAACCACCGTCTATCAGCACTTCTACAAGACCTTTAGGCTCGGCGCCCAGGAACTGAGCGACGGCGGCGGGCCGTTCGGCTTCGACATCACCACCGCGCTGGAATTCGATTACCTGATCAGCCGCTACGGCTGCGATGCGGTAATCGAAACCGGCTGCAACATGGGTGACACCACCGAATACCTGGCGCGCACCTACCCCGACATCGCCATCGTCACCTGCGACGTGGTCGACCGTTACGTCGATGTGGTGCAGCGTCGGGTCGGGTTCATGCCGCATACCCACGTCGAGAAGCTCGATTCACCACTGCTGATCGAGAAGTTCCGCAACCGCTTTCGCTGTCCGCTCTATTACCTGGACGCGCATTGGTACAAGGACTGGCCGCTGGCGCGCGAGCTCGGCCTGATCGACAACGGCGTGGTCTGCATCGACGATTTCAACATCGGCGACAAGCGCTTCGGCTTTGACAGTTACGAGGGCATGGAATGCGGCCCGGCCCTGCTCGCGCGCTTTCGCGACAAGGTACCGCATTACTACACCAACAACCCGGAAGCCAACTACGAACTGCCCTGCCTGCAGACCGGACGCCGCGGCGGCAAGGCCTACTTCGCGGTCAACCAGTTCGATTACCTGCAGAACCACGGCTATTTCCGCCGCTTCGTCACCCCGGCGCCGACGCCGGCCTGATCGTGGCACCCGCCCGCGACTGGCCTGCGCAGCGCTGGCGACTCAGTGGCGCAGCCAGCCAGAGCGAAGGCGCGTTGTTGTTCGGCGTGGTGGTCGTTGTGCTGGGTCAGGAAATACCCCGGCCGGTAGCAGGTCGCCTGCGCCGAGACCGCGCGAATGGCCTCGTCGCCGGTCAGCCAGCGGAGCTTGTCCAGGAATGCCGCACTGTTCAGATATTCGAGCACGCCATGCAGGAACAACCCGGGATCGCGCCCTTCCTGATGTCGGCGGAGGTTTGCTGGCCTGGATGGATCAGGCCGTACCGACCCGTTCGAACTTCATCGCCAGGGTGAAGCGCGAGGCGTAGCAGACCCGGTTGGGCGGACGTCCGACATGCGGGATTTCACCGTTGAACACGGCAAAGCGCGCCGGTCGCGGCTGGATCGCGGCGCGCACGTCCATCTCTGCATCGAAGAACAGGGTCTCGCCGCCCCACTCCGGGTCCCACTGCTCGCAGATGTACCAGAGCCCGGTCAGCTCGCCGCTGCCGGGCACGCAGTCGGTGTGCGAGAACAGCATGTCGCCGTATTGGGCCACGTTCACGTAGCAGCGGTACATGCGATAGCGATGCGCCGGATCGAACTGGCGCAGGGCGGTGAGCGCCGGCATGTGGATCGGCATCGCCTGCGCCATGCCGAGTTCGATCGGCACCGCCCAATGACGAAAATCCTGGGTATCCGGCCGCGCATATTCGGAGCGGGTGTAGCTCGACTGGCGCAGGGCGCGATTGAGCTTGACGATATCCTCAGGCGCAATCAGGCCATCGTAGGCGGCCACTTTGTAGGCGCCGATGGCGACATCGTAGACCGGCTTTGGCAGTATCTCTGCTGACGGATTGGTTGACATCTGAGGCTTCCCGGGCGAGCGCGGATTGTAGCGCGGTGCCGCCGCTGCCCGCGCCGCCGGATACACTGCGCGCTTCCGATCCGTGGAGCGCCAACGCCGTGTCAGCCAAGCGATCCCAGTGCCAGCGCCGGCAGCAGCTGCGGTGATCCGCATCCTCGGCATCGACCCGGGCAGCCAGCGCACCGGCATCGGCATCGTCGACGCCGATGCCAACGGCCGCTGCACGCACGTCTATCACGGCACCCTCAAGCTGCTCGACAACGAGACTTTCCACCTACGCCTTAAGCAGATTTTCGACGAAGTCGGCAGCGTCATCGAGACCTGGCAGCCGGCCCAAGTGGCGATCGAGCGCGTGTTCATGGCGCGCAACCCGGATTCCGCGCTCAAACTGGGCCACGCCCGCGGCGCCGCGATCTGCGCCGTGGTCACCCATGGATTGGACCTCGCCGAGTACGCGCCCAAGGAGATCAAGCAGGCCGTGGTCGGCAGCGGCGGCGCCGACAAGGCGCAGATCCAGCACATGGTGCGGGTATTGCTCGGCCTGCAGGGCAAGCTCCAGGCCGACGCCGCCGATGCGCTGGCGATCGCGATCTGCCACGCCCACACCCAGTCCAGCACCGCACGGCTCGGCATCGCACGCGCTTCCTGGCGGCGGCGCTAGTCCCGCTTCGACAAACAATCGCAGGGCTTGCGGCATAATCGGCGGATGAAAATTCCGCTGCCCGATCTGCTCCGTCTGCTGCGTCCGCACCAGTGGGCCAAGAATCTGCTGGTGCTGGTGGCGATCCTGACTGCGCATCGCTTTGCCGATGCCGCCGCCTGGCGCGCGGGCCTGGTTCTGCTGCTGGTGTTCTGCCTGGCCGCTTCGGCGATCTATGTGATCAACGACGCGCTCGATGTCGCCGCCGACCGCGCCCATCCGGACAAATCGAAACGCCCGTTCGCGAGCGGCGCGGT
>JBGSKT010000608.1:0-4099 GCA_041741075.1 Lysobacterales bacterium | reverse complement strand
GCGACTGCCGCTTCGATTGCCCTGTCGCGACGTGCCGTCGCTCCCACAACTGCCGCTTCGATAGCCCAGTCGCGACGTGGGGTCGCTCCCACAACTGCCGCTTCGATTGCCCAGTCGCGACGTGCCGTCGCTCCCACAAGTGTCGCTTCGATAGCCCAGTCGCGACGTGGGGTCGCTCCCACAAGTGTCTTCCGTCTCCGACGCTACGCTAGAATGGCCGGCCATATTCGCCAGATCGAGGTTCCCATGACCCACGCAATCCTGTCCGCCCTCGGACTCGACGCCAGTAATTCAGGCAGTTATCTCGGCCATGGCGAGTGGTCGGCCAGCGCCGATGCCGGGGTGATCGACTCGTTCAATCCAGCCAATGGCGAGCTGATCGCCCAGGTCTATTCGGCCAGTGATGGCGACTACGAGACCCTGATCTCTCGCGCCCAGGCCGCCTTCGCGTTGTGGCGCAAGACGCCCGCACCCAAACGCGGCGAGGCAATCCGCCTGTGCGCCGAGGCGCTGCGCAAGCACAAGGATGCGCTCGGTTCACTGGTCAGCCTGGAAATGGGCAAGATCAAGCCCGAAGGCGACGGCGAAGTGCAGGAGATGATCGACATCGCCGATTTCGCGGTCGGTCAGAGCCGCATGCTGTACGGCTACAGCATGCATTCCGAGCGTCCCGGCCACCGTATGGCCGAGCAGTACCACCCACTCGGCCTGGTCGGCGTGATCAGCGCGTTCAATTTTCCGGTCGCGGTGTGGGCCTGGAATGCCTTTCTGGCCGCGATCTGCGGCGACATCACCATCTGGAAGCCCTCGCCCAAGGCACCGCTCGCGGCGATCGCCTCGATCCGGATCTGCAATGACGTTCTGCGCGCCAATGGCTTTCCCGATATCTTTTTCCTGTTCAACGATGGCGGCAACCGGATTGCCGAGACCTTCGTCAACGACCACCGAATCCCGCTGATCTCGTTCACCGGCTCGACCCGGATCGGGCGCCAGGTCGGCGAGCGCTGCGCCCACCGCATGGCACGCAGCCTGCTGGAACTGGGCGGCAACAACGCCATCATCGTCGACCAATCCGCCGACCTGAAGCTGGCGGTGCCGGCGATCGTGTTCGGCGCGGTTGGCACCGCCGGCCAACGCTGCACCAGCACCCGCCGCCTGATCGTGCACGAATCACTGGTCGAAGAGCTGTGCAACAGCCTGGTCAAGGCCTACCAGCAGGTCGAGGGCCGGATCGGTGACCCGCTCAAGCCGGGCACCCTGATGGGCCCGTTGATCGACGCTGATGCGGTCGAGCGTTTTCTGGCCACGGTCGAGGCGGCCAAGGCCGCGGACGGCGTGGTGCTCACCGGTGGCGAGGCCCTGCCCGGACCCGGCCACTTCGTCAAACCAACGCTGATCCGCGGCGTCGCCAACAATCACGCCTGCGTGCAGACCGAGACCTTCGCGCCGATTCTGTATGTGCTGCCGTTCACCACCCTGGAAGAGGCGATCGCCCTCCAGAACGGCGTGCCGCAGGGCCTGTCTTCGGCGATCTTCACCAACGACATGCGCAATGCCGAAAGCTTTCTCTGTGCCAGCGGCTCCGACTGCGGCATCGCCAACGTCAACATCGGTACCAGCGGCGCCGAGATCGGTGGCGCCTTCGGTGGCGAAAAGGAAACCGGTGGTGGCCGCGAGTCGGGCTCCGATGCCTGGAAGGTCTACATGCGCCGACAGACCAACACCATCAACTATTCCGACGCGCTGCCGCTGGCCCAGGGCATCAAGTTCGATTTTTAGCAGCACCCCCTGCGGGCGGGCCGTCGTCCCGGCCCTTCGGCAAGCTCAGGACGGGCCGGGCTTTGCCCGCGCCGGGGCCCAGTGCATGGGTAACGGCGGCCTCGGGCACTGGGTCCAGGTGTTCGCCGGGACGACGACCTATCCAAGCTCCCCGCCCCTAGCCCCTAGCCCCTAGCCCCTGCCCCTGCCCCACCTCATCCTTCCATCCGGATGAAGCGATATACTCGACCGGAACCCCGTTCCGGCCGGTGCCATCGACATGCAGCTTTCGCTCGAACTGTTTCCACCCAAGACCACCGAACAACGCGAGTCGCTGCGCCGGGCCTTGCCGCAGTTTCGCGAGCTCGCGCCCGAGTACCTGAGCGTGACCTTCGGCGCCGGCGGCTCGACTCTTTCCTATACCCCGGAGATTGTGCGCGAGCTGAAGCAGGAATTCGGCTTCGAGACCGCTCCGCACATTTCCTGCATGGGCGGCACCCGCGAGGAAATCCGGCATCTGCTCAAGCTCTACCAGGCGATGGGCTGCACCCGTCTGGTCGCGCTGCGCGGCGATATGCCTTCGGGCATGGCCGGGGTCGGTGATTTCCGCTACGCCAGCGAACTGGTCGCCTTCATCCGCGCCGAGACCGGTGCGGCCTTCCGCATCGAGGTCGGCTGTTATCCGGAGGTGCACCCGCAGGCGCCGGACGCCTTCGCCGATCTGCGCAACCTCAAGCGCAAGTTCGAAGCCGGCGCCGACGGCGCGATCACCCAGTATTTCTTCAACACCGACGCCTATTTCCGCTTCGTCGACGACGCCCGCCGGATCGGCATCGGGCAGCCGATCGTGCCCGGCATCATGCCGATCGGCAACTATGCGCAATTGAAGCGCTTCTCCGAGGTGTGCGGGGCCGAGCTGCCGCGCTGGATCGACCAGCGCATGCGCGCCTGGGGCGACGATGTCGAGGCGATTCGCGAATTCGGCGCCGACCTGGTCAGCGCACTGTGCCGACGCCTGATCGCGGGCGGCGCGCCCGCGCTGCACTTCTATACGCTAAACCGAGCCCGCGCCACCTTGAGTGTGATTGAGCGCCTGCGTTGAGCTTGGCCGCACCCTGGCCTTTCCTGCTCGCGGCGACCTTGTCACCATAGTCTTCTTTGACCCATCGACCGGAGCCCACCATGGCCATGCAATACCCGGAATTCATCTGGCAAAACGGCGCGATCAAACCCTGGGCCGAGGCCACCACCCACGTGATGGCGCATGCGCTGCACTACGGATCGTCGATCTTCGAGGGCGTGCGCTCCTATGAAACCCACCAGGGCCCGGCGATCTTCCGTCTGCAAGATCACCTCAAGCGCCTGTTTCACTCGGCCAAGATCTACGAGCTGCCGATGCCCTACAACCAGGCCCAACTGACCCAGGCCTGCCATGACGTGCTCAGGGCCAACGGCTACGGCGAGGCCTACCTGCGCCCGCTCGCTTTCCGCGGTCTGGGCGGTTTCGGACTCAATGCCGATTGTCCGACCGACACCACCATTGCCACCTGGAAAATGGGCCAGTACCTGGGTCACGATGTGGTCGCGACCGGGATCGACGCGATGGTGTCGAGCTGGAACCGGGTCGCCCCGAACACTATTCCGGCTGGCGCCAAGGCCGGCGGCAACTATCTGTCCGGGCAACTAATCGCCCGCGAGGCGCGCCGGCTCGGCTTCGGCGAGGGCATCGCGCTCGGCAGCAACGGCCTGTTGTCCGAAGGCGCGGGCGAGAACCTGTTTCTGGCTTTCGACGGCAAGCTGCACACCACTCCGGTTTCGGCCGCGATCCTCAATGGCATCACCCGCGATACTCTGATCACCCTGGCCCGCGACCACGGCATCGAAGTGGTTGAACGCGACATGCCGCGGGAATATCTGTACCTGTGCGATGAACTGCTGATGTGCGGTACCGCCGCGGAAATCACGCCGATCCGTTCGGTCGACGGCAAGCCGGTCGGCAACGGCGAACCCGGCCCCCTCACCCGGCGCATGCAGGAACTGTTCTTCGGACTGTTCAAGGGCAGCACCGCGGACCGCTACGGCTGGCTGGAACCCTTGCGTTGAAAGCAGAACGTGGCCCGGATGAATCGCAGCGGCTTGCAACGGCAAAGCCGGTTATCCAACGGAGAGGGTAAATCGTCAAACCACCCAACGCAAAGACGCACCTGATTAGCCCCGAATCTCAGCCAGGGAACCCAAGGACCGTTCGTGCTGAGCGTAGCTCGCGCAGCGGGCGAAGTCGAAGCACCTCTCGGGACCCTTCGACTTCGCGCCTACGGCGCTACGCTCAGGGCGAACGGGT